>DASUFM010000369.1:0-6424 GCA_036274535.1 Blastocatellia bacterium | reverse complement strand
GATCTTTCGCGTCGCACGATTTGAATGCGGGTGGGGCGGCGGCGATGCGCTTCGAGTCGTAAACCTTGATGCGGATGACGCCGTGCGGACAGACTATCGCGCACTTGCCGCATTGGATGCACACGCCCGGGTCCCAGACCGGAATTTCGAGCGCCAGGTTGCGCTTTTCCCACTTGGCCGTTCCTGTCGGGTACGCGCCGTCGCACGGGAGCGCGCTCACGGGCAACTCATTGCCACGCCCGGCGATGATCTCGCCCAGCACGTCGCGCACGAATGGGGGAGCCAGCGACGACGCCGGGGGCGCCAGTTGGATCTCGCCCTCGGCCCGCTCCGGGATTCGCGCTTCGTAGAGACGCTCAAGCGTCTGATCCACAGCCTTCAAATTCATACGTACGACTTCCTCGCCCTTGCTTTCGTAGGTCTTGCGGATCGAATCTTTGATCGCCTCGATCGCCTCGTCCTTCGGCAGGGCTCCCGAAAGAGCGAAGAAACAGACTTGCATGATCGTGTTGATCCGCCCGCCCAGGCCGCTCTCGCGCGCCATGCCGGCGCCGTCAATGACGAAAAACCGCAGCCGCTTGCCGAGAATCCGCTCCTGCGCCGAGCGTGGCAGATGCTCCCACGCCTCCTCCGGCCCATAAGGCGTGTTGAGCAGAAAGGTCCCGCCCGGCTCAAGAGCTCCCAGCATGTCGTAGCGTTCGAGGAAGCCCGGCTGGTGGCAGGCGACGAAGCTGGCCCGCGTCACGAGGTAAGTCGAGCGGATCGGCTGCGGCCCGAAACGAAGGTGCGACACCGTGACCGCGCCGGACTTCTTCGAGTCATAGACGAAATAGCCTTGCGCGTAATTGTCGGTCTTCTCGCCGATGATCTTGATCGAATTCTTGTTGGCCCCGACCGTGCCGTCCGCGCCCAGGCCGTAGAACAAAGCCCGGATCACGTTCTCCGGCTCGGTCGAAAACTCCGGGTCGTGAGGGAGGCTCGTGCGCGTCAGGTCATCGTCAATTCCGATTGTGAAATGATTCTTCGGCCGGGCGGACGAGAGCTCATCGAAGATCGCCTTGATCATCGCCGGGGTGAACTCTTTGGACGACAACCCGTAGCGCCCACCGATGACTACGGGCATCGCCTTCAATTCGCCCCACCCGTTGTCGATCGCTTCGTGGAGCGCGTTGACGCAATCGAGGTAGAGCGGCTCGCCGGAGCTGCCCGGCTCTTTCACGCGGTCGAGCGCGGCGACGGCCCTCGTGGTCGCAGGCAGCGCCGCGGCGAAACGTTGCGGATCGAAGGGTCGGTAGAGCCGCACTTTGAGCGCGCCGACTTTCTCGCCACGCGCCGTCATGTAATCAACCGTCTCGTGCGCGGCTTCGGCGCCGGAGCCCATGAGAACGATCACGCGCTCGGCGTCGGGCGCGCCGTGGTACTCGAAGAGGCGGTACTGTCGCCCCGTCAGGCGAGCGAACCTGTCCATCGCCCGCTGGGTGATCTCCGGGCAGGCGGCGTAGAAGGGATTGACCGACTCTCGCGCCTGGAAATAAACGTCCGGATTCTGCGCCGCGCCGCGCAGCGTGGGGCGATCGGGCGAGAGTGCGCGGCGCCTGTGCGCAAGCACAAGGTCGAGGTCGATCATCGCCCTCATCTCGTCTTCGTCGAGCAACTCGACCTTCGCAATCTCGTGTGAGGTGCGGAAGCCGTCGAAGAAATGCATGAACGGAATTCGCGATTCGAGCGTGGCCGTCTGTGCGATGAGCGCGAAGTCCATCGCCTCCTGCGCCGAGGCGGATGAAAGCAGGGCGAAACCCGTCCCGCGCGTGGACATCACGTCGCTGTGGTCGCCGAAGATCGAGAGCGCCTGGGCGGCGAGAGAGCGCGCGGCGACGTGCATGACCATCGGCGTCAGTTCCCCGGCGATCTTGTACATGTTGGGGATCATGAGCAGCAGTCCCTGCGACGACGTGAAAGTCGTGGTCAGCGAGCCTGTCTGCAAGGCGCCGTGCACGGCGCCGGCGGCCCCGCCCTCACTCTGCATCTCGACGACTGAAGGGACCGTCCCCCAGATGTTCGGCTTTCCCGCCGACGACCAGGCGTCTGCCGACTCGCCGATGGGTGATGAGGGAGTGATGGGGTAGATGGCGATAACCTCGTTGGTACGGTAAGCGACGTGAGCGACCGCCTCGTTCCCGTCAATTGTTGTAAAAGTTCTCTTCGGCATATGTCTCGTGATGTTTAACCGAGCCTTTTTGCCTGTGGGAATACGCCTGTAACTTGCGGCGGGCGGTTTTAAAGGCGTCTCGGATCGCCACATAAACGTCTTTGTGCGACGCCGACAATTCCTGCCCTTTAGAGTGTTCTTCACTTGCCGTCCTTCTAAGGGAGCTGTGCAAAGTGGGTTCGTGGTTGGCCACGATTTCGCCGCCCGGCACAGTCAAATCGATGCGGATGTGAAACTGGTATTCGCCGTTTTGGTATCGGCGCGGGATCGCGATCGTCACGCGGCAGTTCGTGATATGGTCACAAAACTCTTCGAGTTTCGCCGCCTCCTCGCGGATTTTCGTCCCAACCGCCGTTGAAGGCGCCATTTCCCGCCAGGTTATTTGCACCGGAAATCGCATATAAAGTCCTCCTATAATCCCTGTCCATGTTCTTCAGGTCGGGGCAGATGAAACGTTACTCGACACGCTTACTGCAACTGGCAGACCATCTCGGCGGCGAGAGGCGATCGACTGATTTCTTTCCTATTGAAAGCGAGTAAACGCGCCGCTTCGCGGCTCTGGCAGGCAGTTTGTGTCTGAGGCGCCACAATCATTTTTCAGTCTCGTATGACCGCACTGCGAAAAATGACCGCTGTGTTTTCCCCATCGCTGCGGATATTTCCTCAGAAGATTCCTCCGCTTCGCGCATACAACGGCAAAGGCGAAACCGCGCGGGCCGACTGAGCGTTGTAATGCGCCTTCCGCTGATGTACCATTCGCGCGCTAATCTATCCAAACAGGCGAGCAAAGGCGCGA
The DNA here is from genome assembly GCA_036274535.1 of Blastocatellia bacterium. Taxonomy (GTDB): domain Bacteria; phylum Acidobacteriota; class Blastocatellia; order RBC074; family RBC074; genus JAJVID01. The sequence goes on along the minus strand of DASUFM010000369.1, from coordinate 3,419 downwards.
GGATGTTTTACCATGAGGTCTAAATCTCTTAAGGGCAAGGCGGGCGCGCGCAAATCGGACGCCGGCGCCGATCCCGTAAGCGAGTTCTATACTCATCACCCATACCCACCGCCGGTGGAAAATCTGGATCGTCTTCGTGACGCGTGGCAGGCCGAGAATCCCAATCGCGCCGAGTACCATTTGTTATGGCCTAACAAGGAATACCGTTCCGATCTTGACGTACTCATCGCCGGATGTGGGACGTGGCAAGCCGCAAAGTATGCGATCTGTCATCCCAATGCCCGCGTGACTGGTGTTGATGTCAGCCCGACCAGTCTCGAACATACTGAGACGCTGAAGCGAAAGCACAACTTAACGAATCTGGTAACGCGTCAACTGCCTATCGAGAAAGTCGCCGGGCTGGACAAGAGCTTCGACCTGATCGTATGCACCGGCGTGCTGCACCATCTCGCTGATCCGGACGCGGGTTTGCGCGCGCTCCGGTCCGTCTTGAACCCCGAGGGCGCGATGGACCTGATGGTGTACGCGCCTTACGGACGAACCGGCGTTTACATGCTGCAGGAATACTGCCGGAGAATTGGCGTCGGAACCTCGGAGGAAGAGATCCATGATCTTACTACGGCGCTGAAATTGCTGCCTGAACATCATCCGTTGCTGGCCACGATGCGCGGCTCGAGGGATTCCCTGAACGCCGAGGCCCTGGTTGATACGCTGCTGCACCCGCGCGACAGGGCATACTCGGCGCCGGAACTCTTCGACTTTATCGAGCGCAATGACTTGACGCCGGGCCGCTGGCGCTGGCAGGCGCCTTACCTGCCCCAATGCGGTTTGATCGCGGAGACGCCCCATGCGAACAGGTTGATCGCGCTTCCCGAACGTGAGCGATACAGGGCGATGGAACTGTGGCGAGGCTTGATGACTATCCACAGTCTCGTGGTCTATCGAAGCGACGTGAATAACGATGGCTTGAAAGTTCGCTTCGATGACGAACGCTATCTGCGCTACGCGCCGATTCGCCTCCCGTGGACCATCTGCGTCCAGGAAGAACTTCCCCCCGGCGTCTCCGGCATCCTGTTCAATCAAACTCATGTGTTTGACGATCTGATGCTTTTCATCGACGCCCGAGAAAAGCGAATTTTTGAGGCAATCGACGGACGTCGCAGCGTTTCAGAGATTCTTGACGAAGTGAAAGAGAAGGAGGCCTCGCCGTCCTTCTTCGAGAAGCTGTGGTGGTATGACCAGGTGGTATTCGACACGTCGAAGGCTCAGTGACAGGACACTGCCCTTCCCCGCCAGACCGCATTGAACGCCCGCCATAAATATTCTTGCGCTGAGATAAATATTCTTGCGCTTGCGGCGGGCGGCGCAACGTTGTTTCCCCGCCCTTGCGCGGCTGCGCGACTGCCGGCCCGAGGATCACATCATCCATCGGGCCAGATTCTGCGCGACGAATTCATCGTCGTTCAGCAGCGGATATTGCGCGCAGACGCGATCGATCTCTTCCATCTGGCCGGGCGAAAGGTCTTCGCGCGGGTCCAGGCACCAGCGGCCCGCCATCAATCCCTGCCGCCGTAAAATCTCGTGCAGGCCGGCGACGCAGCCGGCGAAATTGTGTTGCGCGTCGAACAGCGCGGAGTTGGCGTCGGTAATTTCGGCTGACCGCGCCAGCGCCTCAAAAGCCTTGCCATTGGCCCGCGCCGCCTTGATTTCGGCGAGTAATTCCACCGCGCGCTTTGTCCATACGGCCCAGTGTCCCAGCAGGCCCCCGGCAAAATGAATTGAAACGGATGCGCCGCTCCCGTCGGCGATCCGAAACTCGGTCAGCAGGTCAGCCACGATATTGTCGTCGTTGCCGGTGTACAGCGCGACTTCGTGGCGCCTGCCGCTGCCGGCCAGCGCGCGGACCACGTCCAGAGTCTGGTAACGATTGAAGGGCGCGACCTTCACCGCCGCGACGTTTTCGATCTCGAAGAATTCCCGCCAGAAGCGGTAATCCAGCAATCGCCCGCCGACCGCCGGCTGCAGGTAGAAACCGAAGAGAGGAATGATCTCGGCGACGCGCCGGCAATGATCGATCAACTCACCGACGGAACCTTCGCGGAGGGCGGCGAGGCTCAGCAATCCGACGTCGTAACCGGCTTCCGCGGCGCAGGCCGCTTCTCGCGCGGCCTGCGCCGTCGCGCCGCAAACGCCGGCGACTTTGACAAGCCGCTTTCCGTTTTGTCGTTCCCATTCGCGCATGGTTTCCAGCGACAGTCGCAACACCGGCTCGAACAGACCGACGCGCGGATCACGAATCGCAAACTGCGTGGTGTGGACGCCGACCGCGATTCCGCCCGCGCCCGCGTCGCAGTAATAACGAGTCAGGGCGCGTTGCCGTCTTTCATCCAGTTTACGGCCGGCGTCCAGCGCCAGCGGATGCGCGGGAATCACCAGCCCGTCGAACAGGCTTTCCCGCAGCGGGGCCCGCAATGAGGCGTCAATTGGCATCAATAGCTCCCGTCCACAGTTTCGAACTTCGTCGGCTTGTTCAGACTCGCGCCGCCGATCTCAACCCAGCGCGCGGCCATTTCCATCAGTTCGCCGAGCGTGACCGACGGATAACCGAGCAATTTGTGACACAATGCGGCGTTGTTGAGCAGAGCCGCGCCGGCTTCGACGCCCTGGAAAACGGCCTCGCGATTGAAGCGTTCGGCGAAAAACTCGGCCGCGCGGCGCGTGCTTATCGTTTCCGGCCCGGTCACGTTCAGGATGCGCGGCGGAGCGTCGCACAGCTCCAGCGAGCGCAGCGCATACGAATTCGCATCGCCCTGCCAGATGACGTTGAACGCCGGAACCGTCAGATCGACAGGCTGCCCGGCGCGAACCTTACGCGCAATGTCCAACAGCGCTCCGTAGCGGAGATCGACCGCGTAATTCAACCGAAAGATTAAACAGCGCGTGTTATGCTCATGCGAGAAGTATTCGAAGATGCGCTCGCGTCCGAGGCATGAACTTGCGTATTCACCGCGTGGCTGCGGGGCGTCGGTTTCCAACGAACCGCCCTCCGCCAGGTTTACGTAGGGGTACACATTGCCGGTCGAGAAAACTACGATGCGTGATAAGCGGTAACGATCAGCCACCAGGCCTGGCAGATAACTGTTGATAGCCCAGGTGAGATCGGCGCGTTCGGACGAACCGAATTTTCTTCCGGCCAGAAAGAAGAGGTTTTCACAATCAGGCAAATCGACGATTTGCCGGCGGTCCAGCAAATCGCGCGACATCGTCTCGACACCCGCGCTTTCAAGCTCGGCGCGTGATTGCGGGGCGGAAAAGCGCGAGACGGCGATCACTCGGCGATTAACGCCCGCGGCGTCAGTCGCGCGTTTGACGCGAGCCGCCAGCGACGGTCCCATCTTGCCGCCCGCCCCCAGAATGAC
>DASUFM010000368.1:0-2703 GCA_036274535.1 Blastocatellia bacterium | reverse complement strand
AACTCGCGCTGAAGCAGATCGATTCGCTGCGGAAACTGCAAATGCTGAGCGAGGCGAGGGCGCAGGAACTGGAGACAGTAATCGCGGCCGAGCGTGAAGCTAAGGCTGCGGCGATCGAACAGATCGATCTGCAGAAAAAGCGAATCGCATCGCTGGAAAAGAAGGCCGGTCGTTACAGGAAGTTCGCGCTTGTCGCCGGCACGGCCGCGGCCGTCGCGATCCTGATCGGGATTCGGAGATAAAGAATGTCGTCCCCGGGCGTAGTCAATTTTCCAACCAGCCTGGATGACGCCATAGCATTGATCGAAGCCAACAACCAGGCTTCCTCAACGCTGACGGGCGCCATCACGGCTACGACTCTGCTTATTCCCGTGGCCGATCCGGCGGAATTCCCAAGCTCAGGCCTGGCCACGTTGACGGACTCGATTACGCCCTGGACGACGGCGCCGACGAAGGTCGAGATATTCCGCTACACGTCGAAATCCGGCGCCAATCTTGTGGTCCCATCAACCGCGGATCGCGGCCTCTACGACACTTCGGCGCAGTCCTGGGATAGCGGTTCCTTCATCGGCCAGCGCATCACAGCGCGGCATCACACAGTGCTTGCCGAGGCTCTAATCGCAATCGAAATCAAACTCGGAATCGGCGCGGATACTCCGGGCGGATCGGCGCAGGCGTTCATGTCGGACGCTTCCGGCGCGAGTAATTGGCGGGCGATTGCGCAGGCCGACGTGACGGGGTTGGTTTCAGCGCTCGCCGGCAAATCGGATGTGGGCCATACGCATGCGCAATCAGATGTCACCGGACTGACCGCGGCGCTGGCAGGTAAGGCGAATGTCAGCCACACCCACACAAAAAGCGACATTAGTGATTTCGCTCATACCCATACGAAGAGCGAGATCACCGATTTCGCCAACGACACAATCACGCTCGGCGGGGATCTGAGCGGATCAGGCGCGACCGCAATTACGGCGACAATCGCGGACAATGCCGTCAGTTATGCGAAGATGCAGAACGTCTCCGCGACACAGCGCGTCATCGGGCGCAATACCGCCGGCGCGGGCGATCCCGAAGAGGTTACGGCTTCTCAATTGCTCGACTGGCTCGGCAATACGCGCGGCTCGGTTCTTTACCGCGGCGCGGGAGGCTGGGCAGCTCTGGCTCCGGGCAATGACGGGGACGTCCTCACGAGCGGCGGGGCCGGCGCTGATCCGGCCTGGGAAGCTCCGACAGGCGGCGGGGGCGGTGGCGTGAACACTGCGCTGAGCAATCTGGCCGCCGTGGCGATCAATACCAGCCTGATCAGCGACACGGATAACACCGACGATTTGGGCAGCTCGTCAATCGCCTGGAAAAATCTATTCCTGAAAGGCTTCGCGCGACTGAGCGGAACGGGCGTTGACAGCTACGCGACGCCGGTCGGAAATAACGTTCCGACGAAAATCGCGATCCCGACCTTCGACCCGGGGGCGTTTGGCCAGATCGTCGCGTTCGGGCTGGGTTCCGGCGGCGCGTCTTCGGCGCGGGCGCTGTCGCTCTTTGACCAGCGTTCGGCCGGCCACCAGCCGACGCTGCAGATCTTCGATCCGGCTGAACAGGAACTGTTCGGCCTGACGTGGGACGGTTCGACTACGATTGCGCAGGTAATGTGCAGCAAGATCCTGCGTTTGAACGGGACTCGCATATTTATCGCGGCGCCGAACAGCGCGCCGACCGACGGTGATATCCCGAATGGCACGATTACGATGCGATTGGATGAAGCGGCTGACCAGATATCAATCCGGGTGAGATATTCGGATGGGACGTTGGCGACCGGGACGATTGCTCTTACCCCTGACCCATAGGAGACAGTTTGGATCTGATAGCGAAAAGAGTGGAATTGCAGGGGCGAGCGAATGAGCTTGCTATTCAGGAATCGAATATCGCCGAGCGGCGGGAGAAATTAGCTGCCGGCCTGGCCGCGCTGGATCAGCAGGCGGTGGAAATCAACCGCCTGAAACACCAGACGCTGGGCGCGATCACGGCGATTGACGAGATAATGAAGGCGGAACAATAGACCAGTGAATGATTCACTTTTCAATTCGAGCCTTTTCAACGACGCGCTGTTCAACGGGCCGGAGATCGCGCAGCAGGTCGGAGTCGGCCCGCTGATCGGGACCGCGAGCAATGAAGCCGCGCTGAATCTGACGGCGAGCAATATCCCGGCGCTGAGCCTGACCGCAAGCAACGGCCCGGCGCTGATCGGGACCGCAAGTAACGACGCTTTATGAACACTTACGAACGCGGACAAACAGTGACTTTGCGCATTGTGTGGAAAGACGCGGCGGGCGCGCTCGTCGATCCGTCGGCGCTGACGGTGCAAATCAAAGATCCGCTCGGCGTCGCGACCCAGTTCACTTTCGGGACTGACGAGGAACTGATCAGGGACAGCCAGGGCAATTACCATATTGACCGCGATCCCAGCTTGCAGGGGCGGTACAACGCCAAATGGCAGGGGACCAGCGGCGCTAAAACCGGCATCGTAAAAGACGAGTTTCTAGTAGTGGAAGATTTCTTCGATTAGGCTTACTTCTCCCTAAGAGCAAATAGATTCCTTCTCGTCTCGCCCGGCGTAACTGCCGGGCTTTTTGTTGTCCGAAATAAATCCCTCGCCCTCGGTACTCTCAGCCCGTGCCGGATGACATCATCAAAATCGCCGACGAC
>DASUFM010000367.1:0-5096 GCA_036274535.1 Blastocatellia bacterium | reverse complement strand
ATTGAAGAGAGCGCCATCCCGATGCCGAAGCCGACCGCCAGGGCGGCTCAGGCGGCGACCGCCGCGACCGCCCCGCCGCTTAGCCGGCCGGCGGCTCAGCCGAACGCCGGGGCCGCGGGAAGCGGAGGGGGCGCGCCAGGCGCCGGCCCGGGCGTGGGCTCGCCCGCGCAACTGAGCGACCTGACGCTGGAGCAACTGGCGAGATTGATTGTCAACAAAATGCCCAGTCCCAAGAGCGGCGCGTCGCGGGTGGACATCTTCACACAACTCGAAGGCGCGATTGTCCGAGCGGCGCTCGAACGCACCAGGGGCAACAAACAGGCGGCGGCCAACCTGCTCGGCCTCTACCGCCCGCGCCTTTACAGCATGCTCAGGAAACACAACCTTCATGACACGATCAGAGAGTCAGAGCAGAACACGGCAGAACCCGACCTCGCCGAAGACGATCTGATCGATTCGGAGCCGCTCAACCAGGATCCCAATCAGGACCCTGATGGGACGCCACAGTTGAACGCCGATCCTGAACCGCCCAAAGAATCGCCGCCCCCCAAAGAAGCTTCCAAAGAGCCATCCGGGGAAGACGTCGTCGGGACGCCGAATATAAACGGCCCCGACGCGGCTGAATTTCATTTTAGGAAAGGCGTGCCTTATCAGTATTGAAACATGAATAGGACTTATAGGACTTATAGGTCCTGTAAGTCCTATAAGTCTTATTTGCCCTATATGTCTAAAACTCCAAAGCCCATGCCCGCTCCGCAATTGCCCAACATCCCAATCAGCCCCGATGACCCTTTTCAATCCGATCCTGATCTGCTGCCTCCTATAGCGCCTGATCCCGATCAGGCGACCGGCGGACAACCGGCCGGAAACCCCGCCGGCCAGGCCTCAAAACATGTTGATCCGGATGAGCCCGGAGATGATCCGGATGATAAAAAACAGTGAGAGGGCTCAAGCGCAAAATATATATTCGCTGGTTAGCCCTGGCGGCGCTGACGGCGGCGGCGCTTTATGTCTGCTGGCTGATGTTGCTGCCGTTCGTCAATGTGCTGGCGTGGGCCTCGGTGTTGGTGATTCTCTTCCATCCGATTCATAAACGCATCGTCGCGATGACGAAGCGCCCCGGCTGGAGCGCCTTGCTCTCGACCGTGATCGTGATTGCGGTAATCGTTTTTCCTCTTACGCTGCTGACACTGGTGGTGGCGAAGGAGATGGGCGAGGTCGCGAAGAACGCTCAGGAATTTATCCGTTCGCTGTTCGACCCCGGGTCTCCGGTGATGGGATGGGTCATGGGCCGCCTCGGTCGCTACTTTGACGTGAGTCATCTGGATCTGCAGGGGTATCTGCTGGACCGGTTGGAGGGCGTCAGCGGGGCGATCGCGGGGCGGACGCTCGGGATCCTCGGCGGAGTTGTGGGCCAGATATTTCAGATCTTCTTCACCGTTTTCACGATGTATTATCTGTTCCGCGACGGCAACCGGATTTACGACGCGATGCTCAATGCGATCCCGCTGAATCCAGCCGAAGCGCGGAAGATTTTCGATCGCACACATGAAGTCATCCATGCCAGCGTTTACGGAGTGATCGTAATCGCGATGGTTCAGGGGACCCTCGGCGGCATCGCTTTCGCCGCGCTCGGATTGCCTTCGCCGGTCGTCTGGGGAGTTGTGATGTTTTTTCTGTCGATGGTCCCTATGGTCGGATCATTCGTGATCTGGGTTCCGGCGGCCCTTTACCTGGCTGTTACCGGGCATTACGGCAAGGCGGTGGCCCTTGCCCTCTGGGGCGCTCTGGTGATCGGCCTCGTCGACAATGTCCTGCGCCCGAAACTGGTCGGCGAGAGAGCCAGACTGCACGAACTGCTGATTTTCTTTTCCGTGCTCGGCGGATTGCAGATCTGGGGGCCGCTCGGTTTAGTGCTCGGCCCCGTCATGATCGCCATTACGATCGCGCTCCTCGAAATTTTCAGGCTCATGGAGCCCGACTCGACAGGGGAACAGGTCTTGTAGGGCTTATAGGACATTTCGGTCCTGTAAGCCCTATTCTTCTATCCGCCGGCCGCCTTTTGCTGACCGATCAGATAGCCGAGGTGTTGTGTCAGTTCTCTGACGCATTCCTCGTCCTGCTTTCGAATCTTTTCGAACGTCTCCCTGACCCTCTGGTTGTTCTGAGCGTCCTGTAAATATTGGTCTATCGCTTTCAGGCCTTTGGACTTTTTAGCGATGATCATCATCAGGTCGTAAACCAGATTGTCTATCGGGAAATTCTTACTGGAAGTGGCGCTTTGTTGATTCATAAAGTTCAGTGATTGAAAAGAAACAGATTACGCGCGGGCCGCAAATTGAAGCGCCCCGCAGAAGGTAGTCATCGAGGCCACGCGGTCTCTACATGATTCGAGGCAACGTCCATTCCAACGGAGCGACAGTTAATAAATAAATGGCGCCGGCTCGACGCTGCGTGACACGTCTCGCATCGGTTGCGCGGCGTCATGCGGCGGACGCCCGGTTTCGATCATGGTCTTCATTCGCAGCAGGTCCTGGTCCATCTCACGCTTCGGGTTCGCGCCGAAGACTTTCGCGAAGGCGTGGCCAATGGCGCCGGCGGGCGGGTTATATGACATCCTGACGGTGACGCGCGTTCCTGCGCCGTTATTCGCGTCAAACCGGACGATGCCCGCGTTAGCTATGGCCGAGCCCGCTTCGCTCTTCCACGCGATTATTTTGTTGGGGATGAGATCGGTTACGACCGCGTTCCATTTCACCGGGAGTCCGGCGGGACCCGCCACCGTCCATTGCGAACGCCCGTTCCCAAGGTCGCGCACTTCACGCACATTGGTCATGAAGTGAGGAAAGTTGTGGGGATACTTCCAGAACTCGAAGACGCGTTCGACAGGCGCGTCGATATTGATGGTTTTGTGAAAATCTATTGCGCGCCGCCCTCCGCCTATCCCGAGAATGCGGCGCGTTTCGAGATTTGTGACGCCTCGCGTAATTAATCCGAAGCCGGCTGCGCCGGCAACGACGCCAAGAGCGTCTCTGCGTCGCAAACACAAGCCCATCAGCGCGCCGCCGGTCAATGTCGCCAGGAGCCTGGTCGCCGGCGCCCAGTTGCTCTGCATCAATTCGAAACGCGCCCCGCCACGCTTCCTCCTGCCCTGGCCGCCTTGCAAGTTAGGTATGTCGCCCGGCCTCTCGTGCGCCCTCAACTGATTGTCCACGCCGCGCGCTCCGGGCGTCGAGCGCGCGCATGAAAGCAAAGCGTCGACTTCGTGAGTCAGCGCGTCGCCGCTAAGTCTCACCACGCCGTCCCAGACGGTGACTTCGATGGCGCCTGGATGCGAAACCGCGCGGCCCATTCTCGATCGCACGCGAGCGGCGAGCGTGTCGTCATCGGCCTCGCAACTTTTGAAGACTGAGCCCGCTTGCGCGGCAAGTCCGCGGACACGATTGGTCAGGTCGCGCGAGACCGAGCCGGCGGCCGCGCCGGATTTATTGATGGCATGTACGGCTTTGTCCTTGAGCCGCGCCCGGCGGCACGAGCCGCGGTCGGGATCGAGCAGATACATTAATCCCGCCCCTATCCCCAGAGTCGCGAAGGAGGTCATCGCCGAACTCGTCCTGGATTCCATCATCCGCGGCCGCCCCATCCAACTCATCCGGCTCATCCGGCTCATCCGGCTCATCCGGCTCATCGGAAATGACCGCCTTCGACCAAACAGTTTCGAGCCGACAATCGAGTCTATCGCCGCTCCCCAGCGGCTCAATCCCATCTTCATCGCCCTTTTGCGGACGGCGGGGAACTCGCCAATGCGGCCGAGGCCACACAACAAGAGGTTGATCGCCGCCCAATTTCTCATCTCTCTTTTCAGAAACCTGAACATCGCTCCTCCCACTGCTATAGGACCTGTTTCACGAAATGTTCGATACAGTTCTGCACGATCTTCCAACGCTTTGACCTGATCGAGTTCATTTATCAATGAAAATAAAGCAAATGGGGAGCCAGCTTTCGAGAGTGTTTTCGAGCGTATACCGGCCAATACACCCTGCCGCCGGCCAATACAGGTCATTGCATTCCTTTCATTCAGGATTGTTCATAATCGCCGCGAGGCGAACGCCTTTTGAAAATGTCTACGGCGGTCATTCGGCGCGATCCGATGGATTATTACCACTGAACGCGATAGAAAACGCATTAGTTCCTGTTCAGGGCTTCATCTTTATGCGTGTTTGCGCATGCGCGATCAAGACGTGGAGCGGGACCCATTTTTCGCTTCGGTGGCATTGTGATTGCCTTAATCACGGGCGACCGATCACTTGCGATTCTGGTCAGGCTCAGGTACGGAGCGAATGCAGCAATGCATTCGGAGGAACTGTGGGGGAGTAAGTTCCTTTCCGTCGTGAGTGGAGAAGGCTGCCTGAGCAGTGGCCGTCATGGGGAGGGCGGACAATGAGCAGGCAGCCGTTTTATTTGACCGGGAACGACTGATTATACGCGGTCGTTCGCCGGCCAAAGAAACCAGATAGCAAAGGAGATTAGTTATGGCCAAGGCGATCTGTAAGGTTCTTGGAATTGTTTTCCTGCTAGTCGGATTGCTGGGATTCGTCTTTCCGAACTTGCTGGGAATGCACTTGTCGAGCGCTCATAACATCATTCATTTAATATCAGCCGCGCTAGCGCTTTATTTCGGCTTCGCCGCTTCGCCGGGCGCGGCGCGCGTTTTTTCTCTGATCTTCGGGGCCATTTATCTGCTGATCAGCGCGCTGGGCTTTATCACCCCGGACCTCGTGATTGAACTGCTTCAGGCCCGTCATGCGCCGGGCGGACTGCGCAGTATCGCGCCGGATAACATTGTCCACCTGTTCCTGGGCGCGATTTTCCTAATCGCCGGACTGGCGCGAGCGCCGCAGGCCGCGCCCATTACAACTTATAACGGAAGAACGACAGGAAGAACCACGGCGCGCGGATGACACCGCGCGAACGGATTGGTAAGAGGTTCATTTGGGATTTCCTTGCGCCACTCAATTATTTTCGCAACATTCCGCGCATAGGGCTTATAGGACCTGTAGCGCCTATAGGGCCTATAGGCGCTATCCACCAGGATC
>DASUFM010000366.1:0-8147 GCA_036274535.1 Blastocatellia bacterium | reverse complement strand
TCGGCGACCCGGGCAGCCCGCTTGAGCGCATCATAGATCAACGCCGCGCCCAACCCCTTCCCTTGCATCGACCTGTCTATAGCGAGACGCGCGAGCAAGATCACAGGAATCGGATACTCGCGCGGCAAACCCTTTGACCGTGGCACGCTCTGGAACGTGACCGAGCCGTTTGCGAGCGTATAGTACCCCAGCACGCGACTATCATCGAGAGCGTTAGAGGCCTCTGTCAGGAGACTTAAATCTTCTAGCGGATAAGGACTGACGTCACGAAGAACAATACGAAGTTGGCAGGTAAAGGACGGTTGGGGATCTCTATTCATCCAGGCAGTTTACAGAGCTGAGATCTTTCGGCCAAATAAGCCCTCCGGAATCTAACGCTCTCCTTGGTGGATGCGCCACTTAGTGTTTTCCATAGTCGCGCTTTTCCAGGCGGACGACTTCGACCGAGCAATGCGCGCGCGCTACAACGGCCGTCGCCACGCTCCCGAGCATAAACCGCACGAGGCGATTGTGTCCCCGCGCCCCGATGAAAAGGCAATCGGCGTCCCAACCGTCGGCTTCGTCTAACAACGCCTGTTTCGGATCGCCGGCGGTGATCATCGGCGTTACCATGAGGCCGGAGGAGCGCAACTCTTCCGTCGCCGCTTCTACCTGCTTTTGCATCCAGTCGCGCGCGCTGGCCTCGCGCTGAGCGATCTGTTCCGGGGTCCACGGGAGCAGCGGAGAACCTGACATCGTTGGGGTGAGGACGGCGAGGACGCGGATTGCGCTCTTCTCAGGCCACTCTCGCGAAGCTATCGTGTGGACCGCCGCGCCGGCGTCGAGAGACCCGTCAAAACCCAACAGGATGCGCGTGGGCGTTCCGGCGTCCGTACCGCGACCGCGCGCGACGCGCACTGAACAATGCGCCTCCGTCACGATCTTCTGCGACACACTGCCCAGAATGAAACGTCCGAGCGCCGAGCGTCCATGCGATCCGGTGACGATGAGATCGGGATTCCACTCGTCAGCCTTGTTAAGAATTGCCGAAGCAGGCGATCCGACGAGCGCCTCGGCGCGCACATCCCATGCCGGAAAGATTATTTGCAAGCGTCGGCTCGCCTCCATCGCCAGGTTACGCGCAGCCTCGACAGGCTCAGGCAATCGCCCCACCGCCATTGCCAGAAGGGGCTTAAAGGTAGCCGGCGGAGGCGGCAGCCACAACTCCGCGACCGTCACAACCGTCGCTTCAACTTCGCCAGGCAGGCCTGCGCGTTTCAAATCGTCAAGCGCGGCGTCGGCGCAAGCCGATCCGTCATACGCGATAAGCGCTTTCATGCTCGCGGCCATAAAAACTCCTTTCCATCCTGGTTGAGCCGCCTCAGCCCGTTCTCCACGGTTCGGCGACAAGCAGGTCTCCCCGCCGGATTGACTTCCGGCTCAAAGTCGAGTTGAGCGATCACGGCGTCACGCAACATCTTGTCGGTCATATGTACAGTCTGAACTTTCATGGCCTGACCTTCCTTTCTTCCTCTTTATGGGAAAAAGCAAGCCATATGCCGGACAGAGTGACGACAAAGTCGTATCCCAATAAATGGATTGGATTATCTGGTCAGGGCCGCCGATTGCGAATTGCGCGATATTACCCGGCAGAATGTGAAATATCGCGCAGTTTTTGCGGGGCTAACTATGGATTTTGGGTGGCATATTGGTTGCTCTCTTAAATGACCGCTTATTATTTGCGATGCTTTTCAGAAGAGGTCGGCGATTCAAAGGGAGGGCCGAGTGAAGATTCAATCAATGGATAACTATACTGAAGATGCGCGCCGGGGAACGATCCTGATTGAGGCTCCGGTTGCTCCCTCGCGCGGCCGAGCGAAAGCTATGAATAGATGGGTTAGCCCATCGGCCAAAATAACGGCGCTCGGCGCCATCATCCTGCTCATCAGCGCCGCGGCCTATCTGGGACTGGCCGCATATAGAGAAGTTCAGCAGTGGCGCCGCCTGAACGAGGAGCAGGACCGGCGTCTCGCGCAGTTGGAAGAGCGAATATCAAGAAGCGGCCAACAAATCAGTGATCTTGCGCAGTCCGATCAAGACCTGCTCGCCAATCTTTCGCTCCCCACAAAATTGTCGAATAACTTCAACAATGGCGTTTGCCTGATCTCCGGATCTTACGTCTTCATCGATCCGGACACCGGCCTTCCTCTGCGTGGGATGAAAAATCTGAAGGATGAATCCGGCGAGGTCGAGCAACCGCGGCGCACGAGAGGGGGCGACAATGCAATCGCCGAGGTCTTTTTTACGGGGACCGGGTTTCACGTCGGCGACGGGTATCTTTTGACGAACCGTCACGTCGTTGTCGAGCCGTGGAAATACGATACTTTATCGTATATCTTCAGCAAGATCATGAGCGCACAACCGCGCCTGGTTAAGTTGGAGGCCTTTTTTCCCGGCCAGCGCCGGCCTTATCGCCTGACGGTTGTGGGGGCCTCGTCGCGCGACGATATCGCCGTTTGCAGGTTGAGCGGAGCGGATGAGTCGAAAGAGATTCCGGTCCTCCCGCTCGATCAGAACCCGGAGCCGGCAAAGATCGGGCAGCCTGTCACGACTATGGGGTTCCCTGCAGGCGCAGATCGTCTATTGTCGACATTGCCGGAGAAAGAGGCGAAACTGCTGCTGGAACAGTATGGCGAGGAAGGCCCGCCTCTGCTCAATCAATTGGCGCGTCGCAACGTCATCAAACCGCTGACCTCGCAAGGGCACGTGATGGATTTATACGATAATCGAGTCGTGTACGACGCCGCGAGTAGCGAAGGGAGTTCCGGCTCGCCGGTCTTCGGGCCGTCCGGGCGCGTGATAGGCGTTCATTTCGGGTTCTTCGAGCAGAACAGGTTATCGAACTACGCCGTTCCGATCGGCCGTGGTCTGGCGTTGTTACGTCAAGCCGGCTGGAAACCTGTAAATTGACCGTCGACAAAAGACGTGAAAACCATCGCCAGCGGTGGACCGCGGGCCTACTCTTCGCGGCATTCAACGTGATTGCAGTAGCAAATTATCTTCTCGCCGGTATCCAACGGCTGGTCATAATCACTCTGATAGACAAGACTCGGATCCTGGCAATAATCACTACAATAATCGCCCCCACTCGGAGCGGGGCAGCCGCATTCCGGATTCAGACATTTTCTATCCTCATCTGCCATCTTATCCCTCTTATCTCTCTTATCCCTCTGTTCTTCTCAGCGGCAGATAATGTTGATACCCCCGCCGTAATGGAGATCCTCCTCCCAACCAGGAGTCTTTTGATAACTCATCTTCGAAAGTCGAAAAGTTTTTTATAGGGCAACAAATGTGCCAGGGGCTTGAGCGCCGGAGCGCCCACAGCTAAGCGGATTCAGACGTTTAAGGAGCGCGTCAAGCCGCTCTATCAAACCAGGACGAAGCGGTGTTTGCGCAAGCACATCAATTCGACGCGCTGCCCATAATGCGGAATGATCATGTTCAATAATGTGGAATCGGATTTGCAGAATATCTCTCATGAATCAAGCGCATTTAACCGGGCGCGAACCTTTGTTCATAGGAGCGAAAATGGCAGACAGACATGAATCCAACACGAAAAAGCTCATGGCCGCGCGTGAGAAACGCGACTTTAATCAGCTTGATGATTTTCTCTTCACCGTCGCCGAAAGCATTGAAGAGGCTTTTCTGAGCGCTGGCGCGCAACCGGGGAAAGATTACCACTACCGTGACCTGTTCAGGCTGGCCGCGCCATTCGCCCTTGAGCAATGGAAGAAAGACCTGCTGGTAATTCCTTTCTGGAAGGATTTGGAGAAGAGCGGATAAGCGATCTAAACCGGACGACCAGGCTAAACGAGACAGGTACGCGCATATGGAAGTCGGACATGTCGCGCAGAATGTCTACCTGCAAGCCGCTTCCCTGAATCTGGGGACGACCTTAGTTGGCGCTTTGGATGACAAACGAGTCCAGAAAGTGTTGAAGCCGCCTTCGGACGAACAGCCTTTGGGCCTGATGCCGATAGGAGCCCGATAGCTATCTCCAAGAATGAATAATCGGAGGATTTCGTTGGCCGCAGTGTCTGGTCGGACACCGTTGATTGGCCTGCAACGCCTGTACCGGAGTAACATTGTCCAACTGAATTAAGGGGAGTCCGGTCGTTCGTGACGATATTCTGAAACGATAAAAGGCATTTGGAGCGAGAGTTGTCTTTACCAACCATTGAACAAAAGGTCGCGTTTCTGAGCAGGCCTGAGACATATCCGGAGCCGACACAGCGTGTCGAGACGAAAGAAACCCACATGTCCTGGGTATTTCTGACCGACAAACACGCCTGGAAGTTGAAAAAGCCCGTGCGGCGCGATTTCCTGGATTTCAGCACATTGGAAGCGCGGCGCAGGGACTGCGAAGAGGAGCTGAGGCTGAACCGCCGGTTGGCGGCCGATGTTTACTATGACACAGCGCCGTTGACGGTTGATTCGCAGGGCGACATGCGTCTGGCCGGCGACGGAGAAACGATTGATTGGCTGGTCAAGATGCGCCGGCTGCCGGCTGACCTCATGCTCGACCAGGCGATCGCCAATCGAACCGTAAGCGCGGCTGATGCTCGCAAGATCGGCGCGCTGCTGGCAAGGTTTTATATGCGATCACTCCCGGTCGAGATGACTGCTGCAGAGTACCGAAAGCGTCTGACCGATAACCTACACGCTAATCAGCGGGAGCTTGAAAACCCTGCCTACGCTATGCCTGCGGATTTACTGGAATCGATCACGAGAGCGCAGTTGGGGTTTCTGGAACAGGAAGGGGAATTACTCGACCGCCGCGCGCAAAATGGGAAGATCATCGAAGCCCACGGAGACCTGCGCCCCGAACACATTTGCCTTGAACGTGAGCCGGTGATAATTGATTGTCTGGAGTTCAACCGGGACTTTAGAATTCTCGACACGGTCTCCGAACTCGCTTTCCTGGCGCTCGAATGCGAGCGGCTCGGCGCGCCGCAAATAGGCGATCTGATCCTGGATACCTACAGCGACGAAACAGGCGATAGACCGCCTGTTCAGTTGCTGGCGTTTTATAAGAGCTATCACGCCTGCCTTCGCGCGAAGATCGCAGTCTGGCACCTAAAAGACCACGGGATAAACGATACGGTGAAATGGACGGGCAGGGCCAAACATTATCTTCATCTGGCCGCCTGCGGCGTCCCTGTTTATGTCCCGAGGAGTTCGACGATTGACCCGCCTGAATGAATTCTCCTGATCGTTTGCAAATATCTGGCACGCGATTTTCTGAGATCATTGTTCCGTTTGAAGAATCGCAATGGGCGTGCAGACCAGGTTCCTCATCAATGACGAAGGCGGAAATCGCCATCAGCTTTTTTTAAAATCCCGAGACTGCGCGTTTTTACTCAGCGAGTGGGTAACCTGGCGCAGAGGGGAAACATGAAAAGCGGCTGTTCCTGATTGGCTTGATAGTTGCAACGCTTCGATATTCGCGGGCGCATTTTCGGAGGTGTAAGATGCCGTGGGAACCAATCACCAAATCGTCGTTCAGGGGCGGGGTAACTCCAAACCTGAAGAATTACGAGCAGGCGCGGGCGGCTTTCTCATGGGAAGAGGCGCGAAGTAAACTCGACGGTCTGCCCGGCGGCGGAGGTCTCAACATCGCTCATGAAGCGGTTGACCGCCACGCCATGGGCGCGCTCCGCGACAAGGCGGCCATCAGGTGGTTGGGCAAAGACGGCTCGGTCAAAGATTTCAGTTTCGCGCAACTGCGCGACCTGACCAACCGCTTCGCCAATGCGCTCGGGCGTCTGGGCGTATGCAAAGGCGACCGGGTCTACGCGCTTATGGGACGCGTTCCCGAGCTTTACGTCACGGCTCTCGGCGCGCTAAAAAACCGCAGCGTCTTTTGCCCGCTCTTCTCAGCATTCGGCCCCGAACCGATCAGAGCGAGAGTCAACATCGGCGGCGCGAAGGTCCTGGTGACCACCGAATCGCTCTACCAGCGCAAGGTGGCGAAGATTCGCAATGAACTGTCTTCGCTCGAACACATCTTGCTCGTGGCTGAAACCGGGGCGAATACGCCCGGCGCGCTCGATTTCCACCGGCTGATGGGCGAAGCGAGCGATCAGTTCACCATCGAACCTACGGCTCCCGAAGACATCGCCTTGCTGCATTTCACCAGCGGAACGACGGGCGCGCCCAAAGGCGCGGTTCACGTTCACGAGGCCGTCGTCGCTCATCACATCACCGGCAAGCTCGCGCTGGATCTCCACCCTGATGACGTTTTCTGGTGCACGGCCGATCCTGGATGGGTTACCGGAACTTCATACGGCGTCATCGCGCCGCTCACCAACGGTGTGACGATGATCGTCGATGAAGCGGAATTCGACGCCGAGCGATGGTACGGCATCCTGCAGAACCAGAAGGTCAACGTCTGGTACACCGCGCCGACCGCGATCCGAATGCTGATGAAGGCAGGCGAGGAGGTCGCGCGCAAATACGACCTGAGCGCGCTTCGTTTCCTGGCCAGCGTCGGCGAGCCACTCAACCCGGAAGCGGTGGTGTGGGGAGAAAAAGCCTTCGGAACGCCCTTTCACGACAACTGGTGGCAGACGGAAACGGGCGGGATCATGATCGCCAACTACGCCGCGATGGACGTCCGGCCGGGATCGATGGGCAAGCCTCTGCCCGGCATCGAAGCCGGAATCGTGCGAAAAACCGCAGAGGGAGAGGTCAAAGAGATCACCGAGCCCGACGCGCAGGGCGAACTGGCGTTGCGTCCGGGATGGCCTTCGATGTTTCGCGCTTACTTGAACGAGCCTGAACGTTACCGAAAGCTCTTTGCCGGCGGCTGGTACCTGACCGGCGATCTGGCGAAGAAAGATGAAGACGGTTATTTCTGGTTCGTAGGCCGCAAAGACGATGTGATCAAGACCTCCGGCCACCTGATCGGCCCGTTCGAGGTCGAAAGCGTTTTGATGGAGCACCCGGCGGTCGCCGAGGCCGGAGTGATCGGCAAACCCGATCCTGTGGCCATGGAAGTAGTCAAGGCGTTTGTATCGCTCAAACAAGGATTTCAACCGGCCGAAGAACTCCGGCGGGAGTTGCTGGCGTTCGCGCGCACGCGGCTCGGCGCGGTCGTGGCCCCGAAGGAGATAGAGTTCAGAGACAAACTGCCGCGCACGCGCAGCGGGAAGATCATGCGGCGATTGCTCAAATCGCAGGAACTGGGATTGCCGGTCGGCGACACATCGACGTTGGAGGAGAGCTGACATGACCACGACGGCTAAACCTGTGGAAATCAACCGTGACCATGCGCTGGCGCTCTTGCGCGAGATGCTGCGCATCCGGCGTTTCGAGGAGAAATGCGCCGAACTGTACAGCCTCGGCAGGATTCACGGCTTTCTTCATCTTTACATTGGCGAAGAGGCGGTGGCGGCCGGCGCAATGCGAGCGCTCACGCCCGAGGACGCGATCGTCACCACCTATCGCGAGCACGGCCACGCCCTGGCGCGCGGCGTTCCGATGGGCGCTGTGATGGCCGAAATGTTCGGAAAGGCCAACGGGTGCAGCCGGGGACGCGGCGGATCGATGCACCTGTTCGACGCGTCACGGCGGTTTTACGGCGGCTACGCGATTGTCAGCGGCGGGCTGCCGATCGCCGTCGGCCTGGCGCTCGCCGATAAGATGCAGAATCGCAAACGTGTAACGGCCTGCTTCTTCGGCGACGGCGCGGTGGCCGAAGGCGAGTTTCATGAATCTATGAACCTGGCGGCGCTATGGAAACTGCCCGTGCTTTTCCTTTGCGAGAACAATTTGTACGCGATGGGCACGGCGCTTGCGCGGCATCAATCGCAGCCGGACATTGCGCTGAAGGCCGTGGGCTACGGCGTCAAATCAGAAACGGT
The DNA here is from genome assembly GCA_036274535.1 of Blastocatellia bacterium. Lineage (GTDB taxonomy): Bacteria > Acidobacteriota > Blastocatellia > RBC074 > RBC074 > JAJVID01. The sequence goes on along the minus strand of DASUFM010000366.1, from coordinate 243 downwards.
TGACGGCATGGACGTGACGGCTGTCGAAGAGGCGACGCGCAAGGCCGTTGAGTTAGCGCGCCGCGGCGAGCCTTATCTGATTGAATATCGAACCTATCGCTTTCGCGCGCATTCGATGTACGATCCGGAATTGTACCGGAGCAAAGAGGAGGTCGAGGAATGGAAAGCGCGATGCCCCGTCGCCAATTTCACGGCGCTCCTGCGCGACCGCGGCGAATTGACGGAGGCCGACCTTGCGGCCGT
>DASUFM010000365.1:0-3241 GCA_036274535.1 Blastocatellia bacterium | reverse complement strand
CTGGCGAAGCCGTAATCGTTATCCTTGATCTTCAAAATGCCCAGGTTTTCTTCCGGAATGCCGAGCAGGCGTTTGGCGTTATTGATCGTCGTCAGGTTGTTCAAAAGACTCGGCGGATAGACCGGCGCCTCGGCGCGTCGCTGGCCTTCGTAATTGAGAAATATGAAAGTCTGATCTTTTCGGATCGGCCCTCCCAGAGCGGCGCCGAATTGATTCTGCCGCAGCGTCTTCGATGTCCCTTCGGGCTGCAGCAGGGAGCGCGCGTTCAACGCGCTGTTCTGTAAATAGTCATAGATCACGCCATGCCACTCATTGCCGCCGGACTTGGTGACGACATTGACGATCCCTCCGAGCGCCCGCCCATACTCCGATCCGAAGCTGTTGTTGACGACACGGAACTCCTGCACCGACTCCTGAGGCGGCGTGGCGCGCTGCACCCCGGTATTGGCGTTGATGAAGTCCGCGCCGTCCACCGTGATCAAATTGCTGAAGGAGCGCATGCCCCCGAAGGAAATCTGTGTTATCTCGAACTCCGTGACCGTGGTTCCCAGACTTGTGCGTCCCGTGGCCACGCCCGGCGTCAGGAGCGCGAAATCCGTGAAGAGCCGGCCGCTGACTGGCAACGCCGCGATCTGTCTGGTCTCGATCACCTGGCTGACTTCCGTGCGCGTGGGTTCGATCAGCGGCGTTTCGCTGGTGACCGAAATGGACTCCTCCACCGTCACCTTGAGCGTCACGTTGACCGTCGCCGTCTGGCCCACGGTCAAAGCGATTCCGGTCTGGGTATATTTCCCGAAGCCGGTGGATGTCACTGTCAATTCATATTTCCCCGGCGGAAGATTCGGGACGATGTAAAAACCGGCGTCGTTGGTGGTGGTAGTGTAGGCTTGATTCGTATCCAGATTACGAAGACTGATGACGCCTTTGACTATGGCGGCGCCGTTTGCGTCCAGTACGGTTCCATTGAGTTGCGCGAAACTGGCCCCGCCCTGCGAATACGCCGGCGTCGCGCAGCCGATAACGAGCGCAATGGCGATGGCCGAAAACAGACCCGAACGTCCTTTCATATCTTCTCCCTTCAGTGTGTTATTTGCGGACTCCGAAAAATCTATATCTCAATCCAAAAATATGGCGATGCGGACGATCTGGAATATGAAGGAAAGAATTATCAAGAACTTCCGAAACAAACTGGCAGAGTATGAAGACGGCTCGAATCAGTGTCAAGAGGATTTGCCTGCTCTGTCATATCAGAATTCAAAACGCGGAACACGTGAAAATGGCTGAACACACAGAACATCGGCCGGGCCATTCGGCGTATTCCATTATTTCCGCGTATTCCGCGTTCTCCTTACAAACCTTGAGTTTTTGATATGCCAAAGCTACGATTGCGCCGCTTCAAAGCCTCGACAGACCGAAACAACCAAGCAAAAGCGCGGAGGGCGTATGCGTCGTTCAAGAGTCGCTGTGATCGTTATCGTTCTTGCTCTGGTTCTGAATTCCCGCGTCTCGCAGACGGCGCAGGATTCGAATCCGGAAAGAAAAAAGCCGGCGAACGTGGACACTGCCCGGATCACCGGCGCCGACCGCGAGCCTGGAAACTGGATGAGTCACGGACGTGATTACCGCGAGCAGCGATTCAGCCCGCTGAAGGAAGTCAATGATCAGAACATCGGTTCGCTTGGACTGGCCTGGCATTACGACCTGGATACGGATCGCGGGCAGGAATCGACGCCGATTGTGGTTGACGGCGTGATGTACGTGACCAGCGCGTGGAGCAAGGTCTTCGCGCTGGACGCCGCGACCGGCGCCCTGATCTGGTCATATGATCCGAAAGTTGACCCGGAATGGGCCGTGAACGCCTGCTGTGACGTCGTCAATCGCGGCGTCGCCGTGTGGAAAGGGAAAGTCTTCCTGGGCACACTCGATGGATGGCTGGTCGCGCTGGACGCGGCCTCCGGCAAGCCTGTCTGGAAAGAGCTGACGATTGATCGCAATTACCGCTACACCATCACCGGCGCGCCTCGCGTCGCCAAAGGCAAGGTCTTCATTGGAAACGGCGGCTCGGAGATGGGCGTGCGCGGTTATGTCTCGGCCTATGACACTGAGACGGGCAGGATGGCCTGGCGCTTCTACACAGTGCCCGGCGATCCCTCAAAACCGTTCGAGAACAAGGCGCTCGAAAGCGCGGCCAAAACCTGGACCGGCGAATGGTGGAAACTGGGCGGCGGCGGGACGGTCTGGGATTCCATCGTTTATGACCCGGAGTTGGATCTTCTCTACCTCGGCGTGGGCAACGGGTCGCCATGGAACCGGCGAATACGCAGTCCGGGCGGCGGCGACAACCTCTTTCTCTCGTCAATCGTCGCGCTCAACCCGGACACTGGAAAATACGTCTGGCATTATCAGGAAACTCCCGGCGATACCTGGGATTACACAGCCTCGCAGCAGATCACGCTGGCCGACCTTACTATTGAAGGCCGCCCGCGAAAAGTGATCCTGCATGCGCCCAAGAACGGCTTCTTCTACGTGATAGACCGCGAGCACGGCGCGTTGATCTCCGCCAAACCCTACGCGCAGGTCAATTGGGCAAGCGGTTACGATATGAAGACTGGGCGGCCCATTGAGACGGCGACTGCGCGATATCCCGGAACCGAGACGCAACTGATCGTCCCAGGCCCGGGTGGCGCGCACAACTGGCAGCCGATGTCATACAGCCCGATTACCGGACTGGTTTACATTCCGGCGCAGGATCTGGGATTCCCATACAAATCCGACGAGAATTTTAAGGCGAAGAAGCTGGCCGCCAATTACGGCGTCGATGTCGCGGCTGAGATAATGCCGCCGCCGCCCGAGGTCAGGAAGGCGATCCTGGATAGCGTCAAGGGCCGCCTGGTCGCCTGGGACCCCGTAGCGCAGAAGCAGGTTTGGGAAGTGGCGCGTCCCGGACCCTGGAACGGCGGCGTATTGTCAACCGCGGGCAATCTGGTCTTCGAAGGCATTGCGAGCGGACATTTCGAAGCCTACCGCGCCGGCGATGGCAGGAAGCTCTGGTCATTCGACGCTCAGACCGGCGTGATGGCCGGGCCTGTGACATATACCGTAAAGGGCCAGCAATACATCGCCGTGGTCGCGGGTTGGGGCGGCGTCTACCCGCTGGTTACAGGCGAGCTCGCCTTCAAATCCGGGCGCGTCCGGAATATCAGCCGGGCGCTGGCTTTCAAACTCGACGGAAAAGCCAGCC
>DASUFM010000364.1:0-19545 GCA_036274535.1 Blastocatellia bacterium | reverse complement strand
TCTAAATCGAACCAAGTAACATTGGGACAATATCGCTAGCCACAGAGACACAGAGACACAGAGAGAAACCCGTAAAGATCAATGGAGACGCCTTTTTTCTATTCGTCCCCTCTGTGTCTCTGTGTCTCTGTGGCAAAACCTATGTACCAATGTTGCTTGCTCCGATTTAGGAAGATAGGTCGGTTTACCGACATCTGAGCGAAAATGCTCTCGTTGCCGGTCAATTCGATTCGTAAGCTTACGTTTCTGAATCTCAGCAACCACACGAATCCGTCCCGGCGCGCCTGTATAGCGGGCCGGCATGCATGGAACCAAGCGGCAAACAAGCGGCAAAGAGGATAGCGTTTAAAATAATCCCATTACGCAAAGCCACTCGCGTTGTTACTAATATCCAGCTACTTGAGACTTACGCAAATCTAAGACTGTAGTTGATGGAGGGACAATCAATTCTACAGAGGGCCCGCGCTCTATTGAAACTGATTACATGCGTGCGTGAAGAGTGTTAAGTTATCCGTCGCTGGGCCAGGCGCTCCCTAACACACAATAACGTGTGTACTCTTTACATCTGACTCTGTCAATAATATTAACTGTTACGAACTGGCCATTGGCTCGCCCCGTTCCTGCAAATACCTGTTTATCCGCTAGTTGGGTGAGAAGCATGTAACTGTTAATTTGGCGCCTGATGTTGGAACAGCCTGTCCGGCGCGGTTTAACTTGCTGAGACTGGCGTTTCTGAGGACCGCCACGGCCCATTCCACACTGAATTAATATGTATGAAGTGTGCGCTGAGTTTGGCAATAACGATGTCGGATTGAGAGGTGTGGAAAGCTCCTTGAATCGGGCGAATAGTCTCGGCCTGGGAGGCGCCTGGAATTCTGGACATGGCGTAACTCCTATTTTCGATCCGTCGCAATCAATCGCGTTTGCCGTGCGTCCTTATCAACCTCAATAACTGCTCCGCCATATCCGGATCGTTATTCTTCAATATTCTGTGTTGCGCTCTTGCGGATTCCGGTTTTCCAACCCACAGATACAAAATCCCGAGTTCCAGCCGCTCAGTAGTCAAGTCCGGGGCGGATTCCAGCTGGTCTTCCAAATACGCAATCTCTTCCCCGGCTTCCCCCAGTCGCGCCTTTGACAGGCCGAGGTAGTAGTAAGCAAGCAATTCATCGTTCGTCAGCAGATTGTAACTGCGATACACGATGGCCCATTCGAAGGCTTTCTTCGCGGCGTGCCATTGCTTCTGCGCCATATAAGCAAGCCCCATGTTGTAATAAGGCTTGAAAGAATTGCGGATCCTGGCCGCCTGATATGACGCGTTCGCGGACTCCTCATACATACCCAGGCGATATAACGCATAGCCGAGTTCTTCATAGGCTTCATTGAACTGCGGATCAATTCTGACAGCCTCCTGGAAAAAGGTTACGGCTTCGGCAAACTTCTCACCCTGCGAGAGCGCCAGTCCCTGGCGATAAAAGTTCAAAGCCTCTTGCGCTATCTCCTGCTGCTTTTGCTCGGCCAACCTCGCTGACTCCGTAACGGGATCAAATTCAGGCTTAGTCTCAATTTTGGAAGGCGCAAAACTTATCCAGCCTATGAAAAGCGCGATGACCAGTGCAGCTATGATCAGCCAGGCTGGATTGCGCTTGCTGGCGGCTTTCAAGTCTTTCCCGGCCTGGGCCAGGTCCTGATGAGCCTGCGTCAGGGCGGGCCATAGTCTCTGCCTGCTGGCTTCGATCTCATGCTTCATGCGGCTGAGGCTATGCGCTCCACTAATCAGATCGTTCTCCAAACGTAACCGGAGCGCGTCGAGTTCCCTTTCGATCCTGATGCGGACTTCGGGCCCAACGCCTCTGGCCGGATCGAAGACGAATTTCTGTTCCAGACCGCGCCGCCAGTCGAGCAGCCTTTCCGCCTGGGCGCTCCCGACGGATGGAATCCACTCCACTTCATCGCTGACATCGGCGGCTGTCTCCACACCGTGTGAGAGCAGAGCAGCTTTTATAGGCGGCACAATACCTCTGATTTCAGAATCATCGATCTTGAACTGATCCAGGAATTCTTCGAGCTGATTCTTTTTCGCTTCGGCTTCCAGTTGTTGAAACCTGGATTGCCGTATATGCGCCAGATTTTCGTAGGTCTCTTTCTGATTCCGCAGTTCATCCCGCACGGCGGCCCATCCCGAATTCCCGCATTCGAGGTTATACTGCTGATCGAGCTGTTGCGCCGCTTCTTCAGCCTGCCGCAAGCGGGCCTGAAGTTCCTCAACCATGGGATCGTCGTGAACGAGTTGTCGATTTTGAAAGAGCTGTTGCACGGTACTGACTCGCGCGCCACGTCCCGCCTTGCCGATGTTGCAAGCGACCTGTCCAGCTATAATAAGGAGGAAGATAAATAGCGGGAAAGGCGCGAAGTAAGATATCGCCAGCCCGGCGACGACTGACAATACAAGCGCCTTAATAAAACTGCTACGCCTTTCTTGCGCATGGGCCTCAACTTCCGCGGAACGAGACGGAGGTTTCAATGTCTCTTCCCACTTTATTATGGGAGAACTCGGCGGCTCGACGCGAGAAATCTCGTTCCAGACTTCATCCAGCCGGAAATGTCCGCCATGCGTATCGTCTACAGGGAGTAAGAAGTTGAACAATCGGACGCGGGCCTGTTTTTCAATCCCGCACCACGGGCAATCACGCAATTCACGGTAATAGTAATGGCCGCTGTGCAGGTAACATTTCTTGAGCGCCTTTGCCAGTTCATCGAGCCGCTCAACCCATTCGCGCGGCCCGGGCCGATTCGTTGTCAAAAACGCCCGACGAAACAAAGCGACGAGCGCTGACGGCATGGAATCGAGCGCCAGCGCGCCCGGTGGCTGCCGCATCTTTCGCGCTTCCGCATCGGCGCCATAGGCGAATCGCGACTCCCTTATCGCTCGCTCCAGCGGCATCTCTCCCGCGCCCAGATACATCCCCGAATACGGATGCCTGCCCAGAAACAGCAACTGAAAGATCACCACCGCCAGCCCGAAACAATCGTGCTCCTGCTCGCGATCCACTTCGCGGAACGCCACTCCCTGCAATTCCGGCGGCGTGTATTCTGGAAATCCCCCTTCGCAGCGGTAGGTCCTCCCGTCGACTGAACACTGGAAGCTGTCCACGTCCAGCAGGTAAACCGTCGCTTTCCTCGTCACCAGGATGTTTTTGGGATTCACGTCGCCTATCACCAGCCCGTGTTCGTGGACGGCCGCGACGGCTCGCGCTATGTTGGCCGCGACATAAATCAGGAATGCCCACGACGCTTCCGGGAATTTTTGCAGCCGGCTCTTCGGGCTGTGCAGCGTGTGAACCTCCTCGGCGTCGCTGATCTTTTTCATCACGAAGCCGGCGACTTCTCCGTCCGGAGCGTCGAGCAGCGTGGAGACCGGCCAGGCCGAGAGATTGAACAGCCTTTCATTGCCCAGGCGCGAGAGCGCGACGAGTTTTTCGGCCTTCTCCGGCGGAGGCGGCTCGTGATAGACCTTGGCCACGAGGTCGCTTTTGCCCTGAATTTCGTAGACTTCGCCTTCCGCGCCGGTTCCGATCCGCCGCCCCAATTGAACCATGTCGGATTGAGACGTGTGAAAGATTCCATGAATCGGGCGAATGGCCTCTGATTGGGAGGCGCCTGGAATTCTGGACATGGCTTCCCTCCATTTCTCTTTTGTAAAGAAGGAATCACGGATTTAACGGATGCTATGGATAGATACGGATTCGTAACAATCCGTCAAATCCGTGGTTCCTTCTTCTTACCTTCGCGTAGCCAGAATCAAAGTCTTGTCGTCATCAGTGCGCGAGTTGATTTTCTCCGAATTAAGATAAACGGCCAACGAATCCGAAAGTTCCCGCGAGGCGCCTTCGGGGCGCGGACGAAGCCAGGTGAATAACGGAGCGAAGAATGGCGCATGGGCCGAGCGCGCGCGGTAATCGAGAGCCAGCCGCTGTATGCCGTCGGTGAAAATAGCTACTTCGTCAATCACGCCGGTTCGCGTTTCGCGAATAACTTTCTCCGCCGCGTCCGCGTCGGTCAAAAAGTTGGTCATATTGGCGTATTCGCCCTGCTGCGGCCAGCAGACGACCGTATAACGATCCGGATCGTCGCGCCGCGATTCTACAATCGCGCCGTCGCCGATCTGGAAATAGATTGCGCGATCGCTCCAGACGACGGCGGCAAGCAGCGTACAGGCCAGGTCCTGTATCCTGGCGCTGTCGCGGCCTGACCAATTGGTCGCTATCCCGCGGAATTTGACGAACCAATCCGCGATGAAATTATCTGACAGGAGCGCCCGCGTATTGCCGCCCTCGATGTGAGACCTGACCTCATCGATAAACAAATCGCAAGCCAGAGCGGAACCGATCTGAGCCAGCGTCGCGCTGCCGGCGCCGTCGGAAGCCACGGCGATGAGAACCTCGGCGCCGCCCGCGTCCCGGACGACCTCAACGCGGCTCGCGTCCTGGCACGGCGTCGAAGAGTTGACATGATATGTCCCCGCAACCGAGGCAAACCCATATTTCCACATATTTAAACAGAGGCCCAGCCGTCGGGTTTCGTGGGATTTTCCAGCGCGACTTCGTCGCCGGGACTGGAACGAGAGACGGAACTCAAACTGGACGAAAGCCACATAAACATCTCGCGGAAACGCAACCCGCTGAGTCTTAGTGGCTGGCGCACGGCAATGCGATTGAGAATGTCGAAATTGGCGCCCTCGACTCCGACCGCGAAGAAGGCGAAGGCCCTGTTCTGTTCGCCGGCGCGGACGAGCTCGGCCGCGCTCCGCCAGTCGTCCGTAGGTTCGCCGTCGCTGATCAGAAAGATCCAGGGGCGATAGTAAGAGACGCCGTTCTGCCGGTAAGCCCCCTTTCGGTCGCGCACGATCTCGACGGCCCTCTCGATCGCCTGCCCCATCGGCGTGTCGCCTTCGGCCGCGAGTTTTGGCGCGCGAAAGAGGTCGGGAGTTTGAAAATCAGTGATTTTCCTGACCGGCCCGAACGTGACCAGGGAGATTTCCACCCGCTTGATCGCCAGTTCGTCAGCCATCAGATTGTCGCGGAAGGCCAGCAGCCCGGCGTTCAATTCGTCAATCGGTCTGACCGTCCTCTGCGCCCGTGGCTCGCTCAAGATTTTTTGTACCGGAGTGAGCGACTGCGAGACCTGTTTTACGTCATTCATCGAGCCCGAAGTATCGAGCAGGAGCACACATGGACAGCGAGGCTCAGGATTATCAACAAATTCCGGATCGGGGAATGGTATCTGATCAGCCGCTTCTGTTACTGAGTCGTTTTTCATACCGCCAATAATATACAAATATTAGCCCACACAGGCCAATTGTCCGAAGAACTTTTCAAAAAAGTATTGCTCTCGAATCCGATCTGCACTATCTTGCGATTGCTCTCATCCGACATCGAAATTCGCTCCTATTCAATCAGGACAGGCGCCGTAGAGAGAGTTTTTGTTCCCAACTCGCATGTTTCTATTTAGCTTCCCGAAGTGAAGACGTCCGAGAGGCGCCCCGCACGTCAGCCAGCGGTAAAAGACTGACTTAACGCAATTCTGTCCGCATATTCAGTCGCTCCCAAATGGTCGCGGTAGCGCGCCGCGCGCGTAAGGTAACTGTTCGTCAGCCGTCCAGGCTTGACGCCATATCAACGCTTGCAAGCCTACAGCTTGCCCCGATCTCTGTCAGGAGAGTAACCAAATGAAACGATTGATTCTACTTCTGTGCTTGTCGATCTGTGTCGCGCTCTTTGCGACGGTAACCGCTTTGATGCGAGACCGGCTTCGGCCGCAGTTTAGCACCGATAAATCACTGGAAAGCGCGCAGGCGCAGGACGCCCTGCCGAAAAAACACTTTAACCAGAATCAGCTGCATAAATTGATCATCACCGACAAGGATGACGCCGTTTACAATGAACTGTTGCAGCGGAACGCAATCCAAAGCGAGATAGACTACGAAAGCTTCAAGCTGTTGGTCGTTAAAGAAGATGCCGTGGGCGGGCGCGCCGCGCTGGAAGCAATGAATGTAAACCCTGGCGACTATCAGAACGAAATCACGCTCAACGGCTATGTCATCGACCCGAGCGCGACGCAGCCGCTCTCGAAAGAACCGCCGGCGGATTTGAAACTGTCTCGAATGAGCGAGGCTCGCAGCCGCGGTGAAAACCCGCGCGCCGGGCTTTACATCGTACAATTCGTCGGCCCGGTTATGGACAGTTGGCTGAGCGTATTGAAAAGCACAGGCGTTGACGTGGTTTCCTACGTCTCGAACAACGCCTATGTGGTGCGCGCTAACGACCGTTCGGCAGCCTTGATCTCACGCATGAAAGACGAACAATCCTTCGTCCAATGGGTCGGCGATTACCACCCGGCATTCAAGCTGGCGCCGGCGGTGGCGGCGGCGCGTGGGCAGGGCGACGCGGCGCTGGTCAGGGCCACGGTGCAGGTTCTGAACAGCCGGGGCTCCGATCAAGTGGTATCCGACCTGCGTGGCTATTCGCGCGAGCCCATAATCGAGAGGCGCGTTATGAATTACCGCAACATCACTGGCCTCTTTCCGGCTTCGCAACTGACCGAACTGGCCAAGAACGACGATATCTTCGCGATCGAAGAAGCCCACGAGCGAGTCCGTTTGGACGAGGCGCAGGGCCAGATAGTCGCGGGGAATCTGTCAGGGACCAGCCCCAGCGGCCCCGGCTATCTGTCGTGGCTGGCGAGCAAGGGTTTCAACAGCTCGCAATTCGGATCTTTCGCCGTCAACGTCGCTGACGACGCGTATTCGCTCACGGGGCATCCCGACCTGCCGAGTTCGCGCATCGCATTCCAGAACAACCCGACCAGCCAGACCGGCGCGCAGGGCGGGCACGGCTTCCTGAATTCGCACATCGTCGGCGGGTTCAACAGCGGGACCGGTTCGGCGGTCGAAGACGCGAGCGGATTCAATTACGGTCTGGGCATCGCGCCGTGGGCGCGCGTAGGCGTGACGGCGATCTTCGGCAACGGCGCCTCAACGCCGACGGCGTGGGAGAACACCGCCTACGGGCAGGGCGCTCGCATATCGAGCAACTCCTGGGGCTTTATAAACCTCTTCCGCTACGACACCAACGCTCAGGAGTTTGACCGCATCGTTCGCGACGCGCAGAGCGGCGCGGCCGGCAACCAGCAGTTGATCGTGGTCTTCGCCGCCGGCAACGGCGGATCGGGATCCAACACCGTCAGCAGCCCCGGCACGGCCAAGAACGTCATCACGGTCGGCGCGAGCGAGAACGTACGCCAGACCGGCACTGACGGCTGCGCCGTCGCCAACAGCGGCGCCAACAGCGCCAACGACATCATCAGCTTTTCGAGCCGCGGCCCGGTCAATTCGGCGGGCGGCGACGGTCGCGTCAAACCCGACATCGTCGCGCCCGGCACGCACATCGAAGCCGGCGTCCCGCAATCGAATTACGACGGCAGCAGCGTCTGCAATCAATTCTTCCCCGCCGGTCAGACGCTTTACGGCTGGTCGTCGGGCACATCGCATTCGACCCCGGCCGTGGCGGGTGGCGCGGCGCTGCTCTACCAGTATTTCCTCAACTCGGGATTGGCCGCGCCCTCACCGGCCATGACCAAAGCATTCCTGGCGAATTCGGCGGCTTATATGAATGGCACTGGCGCCGGGGGCAACCTGCCATCGAACAGTCAGGGAATGGGAAGAATGGACATGGGCCGCGCCTTCGACGGAGCCCAGCGCCTTATCGTCGATCAAACGCAAATCTTCGGCTCAACCGGGCAGACATTCCAGGTCACGGGCTCGGTCACCACGACTTCGCAACCTTTCCGCGTGACGCTGGCATGGAGCGACGCCCCGGGGCCGACCACTGGCGCGCCTTACGTCAACAACCTCGACCTCGAAGTGAGTATCAACGGCCAGACCTATCGGGGTAACGTCTTTTCAGGTGCGAACTCGGCGACGGGCGGTACGGCCGATCCCAGGAATAACCTCGAATCTGTCTTCCTGCCGGCCGGAACATCCGGCAGTTTCACCGTTACGGTGAGGGCGACGAACATCGCCGGCGACGGCGTGCCCGGCAACAGCGACACGACCGATCAGGACTTCGCGCTGGTCGTATACAACGGATCGTCCGCGCCTTCGACGCAACCGACCATCGGCGTCAACCCTGGCAGCCTGAGCTTCACGGCGACCGCCGGCGGCGCCAACCCGGCTAGTCAGACGGTCAGCATCACCAACCTCGGCGCCGGAACGCTCAACTGGACCGCGGCCGACAACGCTTCGTGGCTGACCGTCAGCCCGACCAGCGGCGTGGCGCCTTCAACGCTGACCGCTTCGGTCAACGTCAGTGGCCTGGCCGCGGGCACGTATACCGGGACGATCACCATCAGCGCGACCGGCGCGACCAATTCGCCAGTCAGCGTGCCGGTGACATTGACGGTCAACAGCGGCGGCGGTGGCGGAACAGAGTTGATCGTGAACGGAGGCCTTGAATCAGGCGGGGCGCCGTGGTTCGCCTCAGGCTCAGGCGTTTCCAGGGGCACGGGCGCCAATGCGCATACCGGAAGCGCCTATCTGCTGCTGGGCGGCCTGAACAACGCTACCGGCGCGGCTTACCAGCAGATCACGATTCCGAGCGGAACCTCGCCGAGTCTGAACTTCTGGCTGAACATCACGTCGTCCGAAACGACGACCACCACGCAATTCGACAGGCTCTTCATTGAAGTCCGCAGCACGTCCGGAACGTTGCTCGGAACGCTGGCGACCTTCAGCAATCTGAACAAGGTTTCCGCGGCGAACGCCTATACCCTGCGCGGAGCGTACAGTCTGTCCAGTTTCGCCGGCCAGACAGTCCGCATCCAGTTCCGCTATACGAACGATGTGTCGCTGATCACGACATACCGTATTGACGATGTGTCGGTGCAGTGACACACCGCCATAGGGCTTATAGGACTTATAGGTCCTATAGGCCCTATTCATAATTATTTTCGCAGGAGCGTTCCCATGACCCATCGCCGTATCCGCCCCATCTCTGTTTTGATCATTGCATTTTTCATCGTCTATGCCTCGTCCGGCGCTTCTTCAGGCGCGCAGAAGCGGTTGATCACCGAGACGGACCTCTTCAAATTCGTATGGATCGCCGATCCGCAGATTTCTCCGGACGGATCACGCGTGGCCTTCGTCCGTGTCTGGGTCAATCGGAAGGCTGACCGCTATGATTCGGCGTTATGGATCGTTCCGACGAATGGCGGAGCGCCGCGACAATTGACCGCAGGGCCGCGCGACGCGTCGCCGCGGTGGTCGCCCGACGGAAAGCGGCTGGCCTTCGTCCGATCGGCCGAGAAGGAGGGCCGTCCGCAGCCTGCGCAAATCTACCTGCTCACTTTTGATGGCGGCGAGGCTCAGGCGTTGACCGGCCTGCCGCGCGGGGCCGGCTCGCCCCAATGGTCGCCGGACGGCAAGACCATTGCTTTCACCGGTTCGGAAGACTTGAGCAAACGTGATAATGCGGCGACCGAAAGCGGCGAGGCCGCAGAGAAAAAGCCCGAACACGTAAGCGATGTTCGCGTGATTACGCGAGGCGCCTACCGCTCGAACGGCCCCGGCTATCTCAATCCGAAAATCAAGACTCATATCTGGACGGCGCCTGTGCCGGATGCTCCGGGCGAATCGCCGAAACCGAAGCAGATCACGAGAGGCAATTTCGACGAAGGAAATATCCACTGGTCGCCCGACGGCAGGCGCATCTATTTCACCGCCAGCCGCGTTGTGGAGTCTTATTATGAGCCGCCGCGCTCCGACCTTTATTCCGTCGCGCCCGACGGTAGCGCTGAGAAAAAGATCGTCAGCTTCGACGGCAGAATGAGAGACTACAGCGTCAGCGAAGACGGCCTGCGCATCGCGCTCAGCGGTTCACTGACGCGCAAACCGATTCAATCCTACACACAGCCTGACCTCTTCGTCGCCGACAACGCCGTTGGGGCGGCGCCCAGGAATCTGACCGCCGATTACGACTTCGACATCGGCGGCGGCATCGGCGGCGACCAGCGCGCGCCACGCGGCGGATCGTCGGGCGGCGCGATCTGGAGCAAAGACGGACGACACCTCTTTATCACAGTAGCCGAACACGGGCGCGCAAATCTGAAGCGCATTGACGCCGCGACCGGCAAGGTCGAAGCCGTCACTAACGGCGACCACGAAATCCAATCCTACACGGCCACCCCGGACGCCTCGAAGATGGTCCTGCTGATCTCATCGCCGGTCAACATCGGCGATCTTTTCCTGCTGGACACTGCTTCCGGCAAATTGTCTCAATTGACCAGGATCAACGACGAACTCTTCTCTCAACTGGACCTGACGCCTCCCGAAGAGATCTGGTACACGAGCCCTGACGGCAAAAAAATCCAGGGCTGGATTCAGAAGCCGCCAGGCTTCGATTCGACAAAGAAGTACCCGTTCATTCTGGAGATTCACGGCGGGCCTCATTCGGCTTATGGATTCACGTTCACGCACGAATTCCAATGGATGGCGGCAAAAGGCTACGTCGTGCTCTACGCCAACCCTCGCGGTTCTACGAGCTACGGCCAGGATTTCGGAAACATCATTCAGTACAACTATCCCGGCGACGATTACAAAGACCTGATGGCCGGCGTGGATGAGATATTGAAGCGCGGCTACATAGACGAGAACCGTCTGGGCGTGACCGGGGGCAGCGGCGGTGGAGTGTTGACGAACTGGACGGTCGGACATACGACCCGTTTCAAGGCGGCGGTCTCGCAGCGCTCCATAGCCGATTGGGCGGGGTTCTGGTACACGGCCGATTTCACGCTCTTCCAGCCGACCTGGTTTCGGGGCGCGCCGTGGGAAGACCCTGCAGATTTCGTCAAACGCTCGCCGATTACATACATCAAGAACGTCACGACTCCGATGATGTTCATCGAAGGCGAATCCGATTACCGCACCCCTCCCGCCGACGGCGGTGAAATAATGTTCCGCGCTCTGAAGTATCGAAAGATTCCGACCGTCATGGTCAGGTTTCCCAACGAATCGCACGAACTGTCACGTTCTGGCGCTCCCTGGCATCGCGTCGAACGGTTGCAGCACATCCTGAACTGGTTCGACAAATACCTCCAGGACAAGCCAATCAAGTTTTACGACGTGGAGTGAAATGCAAACATTCAAAATCGTGTTGAAATACCTGTTCGCGGCGAGTTTCATCCTCGCGGGCTTCAATCACTTTCGTGATCCCGATTTCTATCTGCGAATCATGCCGCCTTATCTGCCATGGCCTTCGGCGCTGCATTTGACCGCGGGCGTTTTTGAAGTCGCGCTCGGCGTGATGTTGCTGGTTCCGCGCTTTCAGAAACTGGCCGCGTGGGGATTGATCGCGCTGCTGGTGGCTGTTTACCCGGCGAATATTCATATGGCTGTATATCACGAGCTATATGACGTGCCGATGATCTTTCACTGGATCAGATTGCCGCTGCAATTCGTCCTGATCGCCTGGGCATGGTGGTTTACTAAGATTGATGAAGAAAAGGGATTGAAATACGAACCTCAAAAAGATTCGTGAAAGAGGTAGGCCCTTCAGTTCAATCGGAAACGATTTAGAGACAGCGTTCAGAGTACCGGCTGAAGCCCAATGAGATTAAGTTAGCGAATAGTGGGCGTAAATCGTAACGGCGGAGCCTTTGGAGGCGCCGTTGCCTGGAACCGCTTTGGTAGTCATCCTGGATCCCACACACTTCGGGGACGAAAGACCTGGTGGGTTCTCTCTGATCATTGTCGAAAAATCGAAGTTGACTACCAAAGCGGTCCCGAACGCCCGCACTCCAAAGGCTGTCGCCACTTCGGGGCCTTAACTTAACGCCATTGGGCTGAAGCCGGGACTCTGAACGCTGTCCTTCTATGGATGTAATTTCATTCGATGCGCTGAACAACTTCGTTACTTTTTGACCTGGCCTTGTTCACCCCGGCTATTTTGTCCATGCCTGATTCTTGCCTGGCCAACCACTGGCGGCGCCGGGGGAATCTTCTCTGATATTGGCTCTGCTACAAGTGTGCCCATCAACGGCTCAGACCCAAACCGATTATTGATCAGTTCATACAGAGGATTTGGTCTTCTTCCAATTCCAAGATGGTAAATATAGAGTCCGAAGCCGGAAACAATTCCCATCGCCATTCCGACAACGACCTGCGCCGCCCATACCAGCCGGCGTTTGATCTTCTTCAGTCCGACAGGGCAATTCTGTGTCAGGACGGAGCCGTCAGCCCTGCGATAAAACCTGACGCATAGGCGTCCTTCGGTTTTTGTAATCAGGTCTGCGGCTTCCCGCCTGCTCATACCCGATAGATTGTAGACATTTAGATTGCACTGCGAACAAAAGCGGACTCGCTCGTCCTGGAATGAGAACATCTGATCCCAGTCGGCGGAACACGGCGCCGCTACTTTCAAGTTGTCGAGTGGGCTGTTTAACTTCGGCATGAACACTCCTCCAGGAATTGAAATAACCGTCAGAGATAGAACGCCGGACTATGTCGACGCTTGCGCAGGCCGAAAGTTCCAATGAGTTTCAACGTCGCCTATCAGCAATCCTCTTTCGTCAATTGATTATCCACGAGCCGCCAGAGGCCGCGCTGGTTCACATTTCGCAATTCTACCGGCAAAGCTTCCTGAGGAAAGTTCTGATAACAGACCGGGCGCGCGAAGCGATGTATCGCCGCCGTGCCCACCGACGTCGAACGGGAATCGGTAGTCGCGGGATAGGGCCCGCCGTGATGCATGGAGGCGCAGACTTCGACTCCGGTCGGGTAGCCGTTGAATACCAATCTTCCGACCTTATTTTCGAGTATCGAAACCAGCCGGCCGTAATCGCGCAAATCATCGACCGTGCCGTGAATCGTGGCGGTCAGATGGCCTTCCAGGTTGCGCGCGATTTGTTCCATCTCTTCGCGGGTATTGCAACTGACGACGACCGTTGACGGGCCGAAGACTTCTTCGCTCAGCTCGCGATGGCGCGCGAAGGTCCGCGCGGTCACGGAAAAGACTGTGGGACGCGCCTCGGTCTTCGCCGGGTCAGGTTCGATCCGCGACCGGGTCGTTTTCAATCCTTCGAGCGCGCCGAGTTTTTTCACTCCGGCCTCGTAGCCCTGCAGAATGCCGGGATAGAGCATGGTTCCGGGTTGCGCCTCGGCGATCAAACCGCCGAGTTTCGCCGCGAAGCTCGCGAAATTTTCGTCCAGCAGGCCGACGGCCAGGCCCGGATTGGTGCAGAACTGGCCCACGCCCAGCGTGACTGAATTTTTCAAGCCTTCGGCGATCGTTTCAGCGCGTTCGCGCAAAGCTCCTGGCAGAATGAAGACGGGGTTGACGCTGCCCATCTCGGCGTAAACAGGGATCGGATCCGGGCGGCTTGCCGCCGCGTCGAACAGCGCCCGCCCGCCGCGCAGCGAACCCGTGAATCCGACCGCCCGCGTCAATGGATGTTTGACCAAAGCGACGCCGACTTCGTGACCCGCGTCGAACAGCAGCGAGAACAAGCCCGCGGGCATTTCCGTCTCCGCGACGGCTTTTACGATTGCGCGCGCGACCAGTTCCGAAGTTCCGGGATGCGCCGGGTGCGCTTTTACCACGACGGAACAACCGGCTGCCAGCGCCGAAGCCGTATCGCCTCCCGCGACCGAAAACGCCAGCGGGAAATTGCTCGCGCCGAAAACGGCTACCGGGCCAATCGGGATCAGCATTCGACGTATGTCGGGTTTAGGCAGCGGCGCGCGGTCCGGATTGGCGCGATCAATGCGCGCGTCTACCCACGAACCTTCGCGAATCAGATCCGCGAACATACGCAACTGGTTGACCGTGCGCCCCCGCTCGCCCAGCAAACGATCTTTCGGCAGCGCGGTCTCGACGTTCGCGCGTTCGATCAACTCATCGCCGAGCGCCACGATTTCGTCGGCGATCTTTTCGAGGAGGCTTGCGCGCCGCTCCGAAGGGAGTCTCCGATATTTGTGAAACGCCGACTCAGCCGCCACCAGCGCCAGATCGACCTGATCGGCCGTGGCGCTTTCAAAGCGCGGCTCGATCGATTTGCCCGAAGCCGGATCGAATGCCTGAAAACTGCTTCCACCGACCTCGACTGGCGAGCCTGCAATTATGTTTTTACCGTGTAGTTCCATCTCTCTGTTTGTGGGCGGTGGTTTGTGGCTGGTGGCTGGTGGTTGGCAAGGAATTTTCCTTCACCAGCCACTAACCACCAACCACCAACCACCAATTTATGATTGTGTCACGTGATTGATCAGCGTACCGATCTGTTCGATCGTGATGCGGATTTCGTCATCGACCGCGAGCGTGAATTCGTCGGGAGGCACGATGCCCGTGCCCGTCAGCAGAAAACAGCCGTAAGGGAATTCGTTGTCGCGGAACAGGTATTCGACCAGTTCCTGCGGCCCGCGCTTCAACTCGCTCAATCTGGTCTGGCCGTGAAAGGCGGTCTCGCGCTCACGGATTATGTCCAGATGAATCTCGGTTTCCGGAGGCAGCGGTTCGGAGCGGATCAGAATGCCGGGGCCGAGGCCACAGCTCTGGGAGTAGACCTTAGCCTGCGGCAGATAGAGCGGATTTTCGCCCTCAATGTCGCGCGAACTCATGTCGTTGCCGATGGTATAGCCGATGATCTGGCCCAGGGAATTGACGACCAGCGCCAGTTCAGGCTCGGGCACGTTCCATTTCGAATCGCGCCGGATGCGCACATTCTGATTCGGGCCCGCGACTCGATTGGGCGTCGCTTTGAAGAACAACTCGGGGCGGTCGGCGGCGTAGACGCGGTCGTAGAAATCTCCGCCCCCGGCCGATTTCGACTCCTCCATGCGCGCCGTACGACTGCGAAAATAGGTCACGCCCGCCGCCCAGACCTCCTGCCTGCCGATCGGCGCCAGCGCGCCGGTTTCAGGGAAAAAGTTCGGCAGCCGCGAGGCGCGGCGCGTCATGCTGGTGAGAACCGTCTCGTGGTCGTGACGATTGACAAGCACGTCCCAGTCGGCTTCGGCTAGTTGGTAATATTCGCCCCGCTCTTCGAGCACGGGGCCGTTTTCGGTTTTGTAGAGTTTCATGGTTTCTCGGAAGAATCATCCACGAAGCCACACGAAGAAGACGCGAAGAAGTTGAAAATCTTCGTGTTTTATTGTGGCGACTTCGTGGATAGCGATTAGTGGCGAGATAATGGCAAGTCAAAGCGCGGATTGCAAGGTTATTGGAGCCGTTTTCGCGCTCACTTCCTGGGAGGGGGAGGTTTTTTGTAGCGCTCCAAAGCGTGAACTCACGCGCGGGCTTCGGCTTGTCTATTGGCGCGGGTCTTTTTCCGCTCTTGCCTCTGAGCGCAAAAGAGTACATCCTTTGCGCGGCCAACCAGGCATTGAACATAAACAATACACACAAAGAGGAGAACGGTTATGTCTCGCCCGGCATACAAATCGTGGGTCGTATTTTCGATCCTGGCTCTCATCTGCGTCATTGCGTTCGCGCAGGCGCAGGCGCCACAACGTTCGATCCAGCCCGGCCCGGATCGCAAGCCCGGCGAAGGAGAAGGGCCGTTCGAGCGGCTGGTCATTCGCGGCGCGACGATGATCGACGGCGCGGGCGCTCCGCCGATCGGCCCCGTCGACATCGTCATCGAAAACAACCGTATCAGGGAGATCAGGAGCGTAGGCTATCCCAAGGTCCCGATCAACGAAGCCAGACGACCCGCCAAAGGCGTGAAGGAGATCGACGCCGGCGGGATGTACGTGATGCCGGGCCTCGTCGATTGCCACGCGCACATCGGAGGCGCCGCGCAAGGAACTCCGGCTGAATACGTCTATAAATTGTGGATGGCGCATGGCGTGACGACGATTCGCGATCCGGGGTCAGGTAACGGCGTCGATTGGACGCTCAACGAACGCGAGCGTAGCGCGAAGAATCAGATCGTCGCTCCGCGGATCTTCGTTTACGTCCGCCCCGGCGGAGGCTGGGACAGGGGCCAGATCACCACGCCGGAACTCGCGCGCGAATATGTCCGCTGGGCGAAGCAGAAAGGCGCGGACGGTTTCAAAGTCATCGGCGGCGATTCGATCTTCGACCCGGAAATACTGGGCGCCCTGCTCGACGAAGCGAAGAAATTGCAGATGGGAACGACCACGCATATGTCGCAGACGGGCGTCGCTCGAACCAACGTCATTCAGGCCGCGCGGATGGGGATGGGCTCAATGGAGCATTGGTACGGATTGCCGGAATCGCTCTTCGCCGACCGCATCATTCAGGACTTCCCTCTCGATTACAACTACAACGACGAATCGCACCGTTTCGGCCAGGCCGGGCGATTATGGAAACAGGCCGCGCCGCCTGGCAGCAAGAAATGGAACGAGGTCATGGACGAACTGATCAAACTCAATTTCACGATCGATCCGACGTTCACGATCTACGAAGCCAGCCGCGACCTGATGCGCGCGATGAACGCCGAATGGCATGACCGTTACACGCTGCCGTCGCTCTGGAAGTTCTATCAGCCCAGCCGCGAAGCCCACGGCTCCTATTGGTTCAACTGGACGACGCAGGACGAGGTCGAATGGAAGAACAACTTCCGGCTCTGGATGGCTTTCGTTAATGAATTCAAGAACCGCGGCGGGCGAGTCACCACCGGTTCTGATTCGGGCTTCATTTACAAGACCTACGGCTTCGAATACATACGCGAACTGGAACTGCTGCAGGAAGCGGGATTCCATCCGCTGGAAGTGATCCGCTCTGCGACATTCAACGGCGCGGAGTTGCTCTCGCAACAGCAGGGACGGCCGATGGAATTCGGCGTAATCCGCCCCGGCAAACTGGCCGACCTGATCATTACGCCTGAAAACCCGGTCGCGAACCTGAAAGTTCTCTACGGCACGGGCGCGATTCGGTTAAACGACCAGACAGGTCAGGTCGAACGCGTAGGCGGAGTGAAATGGACGATCAAAGACGGCATAGTCTACGACGCGAAGAAACTCCTGGAAGACGTCGCGCAGATCGTCGAAAAGGCCAGGACCGCGCAGAAAGCGCCGCAGGCCGGCGGCGGAGCGACGACCGCCGCGAAACAAAAATAGTGGTTGGTGGTTGGTGGTTGGTTCATGGGCATTGGCGCCACAGTTCAGGCAAACCAACCACCAACCACCAGCCACCAATCACCAACCACTATCTTCTTATGAAATTCATCTTCCTTTCCCTGATCGTTTTTACGATTGCCGCATCGGTCGGCGCGACACAGAAGCAGGAGATACCGGCGGACATTCACCTTCGCATCATCCAGCTTGAAGACGAGCGCAATCTCAACGGCGATGAATTGACCGGCCTGCTCAAACATCGGAATCCGGCCGTGCGCAGCCGCGCCGCGCTGGCCATCGGCCGCATCGGTGATAAGAGGGGAACGGCGCCGCTCGTCGCCATGTTGCAAAAGGATGCAGACGCGCCGTCGCGCGCGATGGCGGCGTTCGCTCTCGGGGAGATCGAGGACGCCGGCGCCGCAAACGCGCTGCTCGAAGTCGTCAATTCATCCAACGGGACTCTTGTGGAGTCTCTTTCGGCGCAGGCGCGGGCGGCCGAGGCGCTCGGCAAGATCGCAAGCGCTCAGGGGAACGCGGAAAAGCTGGGGCAATCAACGCTCGACGCGATCAATCAATCGCTGATCAGAATTCTTCCCGCGGCCGAGGTCGCTCTCGCGGCGGATCAAAAGCTTCTCTCGTCGCTGGCCATCACCGCTTTGATGCGGCTCAGGAATCCGGCTTCAGTCCGGCCGCTCGCCGGGCAATTGAAGTCGAAAGACGCGGAGATACGCGCGCAGGCGGCTAACGCTCTCGCGCGATTGCGCCAGCCTATCGAGCCGGCGGTTCCCGCTTTGATCGACGCGCTGAATGACGCCGACGCTGATGTGCGGGCAAACGCCGCGCGGGCGTTGGGGGCGAGCAAGGACGCGCGGGCGGTCGAGCCATTGATCAAACTGCTCGGCGACAAAAGTGATCGAGTTCAGGTCAACGCCGTGCGCGCATTGGGGGCGCTGAATGACCGGCGCGCGGTCGAACCGCTGGTGGCGGCGTTGGGCGAAAAATTGCGCGCGCCGGGCGCCGTTTTTTCACGCGCGCCTCGCGAGACAAACCCGGCCTTCGGCCTCATGCTCGAACTCGTCACTGCGCTGGGCGCGATTAAAGACGAGCGGGCGCTGCCCTTCCTGCGGCGCGCGCGCGCGATAGAGGAGCCTGAAGTCGAGGTGGCGCTGGCCCGCTTCGGCGAAAAAGCGTTTTTTGCGGATTTGAGGGAGACTTTACCGCAGGAGGCCGAACCCGACTGGCGCCGCGTGGCCGCTTTCGCGCAGGGGCTGGGCGAAACCGGAACGCCGCGAGCGCGAGAGGCTATTTTGAAGTTGCTCGATCCGGAATATCTGGACAGGTTCCCCGCGCAGGCGCTGCCGTATATTTTGCGCGCGGCGGCGAAACTCAAGGTCGAAAAACTGTCGTCGATTTTGCGTGAGCGGCTCTCGCACCCGGACGTGATCGTACGCTCCACGGCGGCGTCGTTGCTCGCCGATTTGCCGGAAGATAAAAATCTCCCCGCGTTAATGGACGCATTGGAGCGGGCGAAAGGCGATCAGGCCAACGACGCCAAACTCGCCATTCTCACCGCCATCTCGAAGCATACGAAGCCCGAAGCGCCCAAAGCGATGGAGGCCATCAAATCCGCCCTCTCCGATCAGGATCATCTGGTCCGACGCCATGCCGTCGATCTGCTGAAACAAACGGGCGCGGGCGATTTCTCGGATCGCATCGGCGTCGTTCAGACCGGCCATGACAAATCCTTCTATCAACGCGTGGCCGGGCGCTTGAATAAAAAAGTCACCGCCAGGATTCGCACGTCCAAAGGTCTGATCACTATCGAACTTTTCCCGCAGGACGCCCCGATCACGGTGGACAGTTTCATTACGCTCGCTCTCAGGGATTTCTTCAGTGGCGTCCCCTTCCACCGCGTCGTGCCGAATTTCGTCATTCAGGGCGGTGACCCTCGCGGCGACGGCGAGGGCGGCCCCGGCTATCAGATCCGCTGCGAGATCAACACCAGGCCTTATACTCGCGGCGCGGTCGGAATGGCTCTTTCGGGCAAGGACACCGGCGGCAGCCAGTTTTTCATCACTCACTCGCCGCAGCCGCATCTTGACGGCGGTTACACCGTCTTCGGGCAGGTCGTCGACGGTATGAATGCCGTCGATGGCGTCTCGCGCGGCGCCGTGATCTATGAAGTGGAGATCTCTGAAAGCAAATAGCGGCAAAGCCCTGCCTTCGCGCCAATAACCTCGCGATTATTCCTGCGCCCTGAAAGGTCCGGTTCGTCGTAATAAATTGTGATGCGCGGAAACGTTCGTAGTCCCGCCTTCAGGCCAATGAGATTAAGTTAGCGAATAGTGGGCGTAAATCGTAACGGCGGAGCCTTTGGAGGCGCCGTTGCTTGGAACCGCTTTGGTAGTCATCCTGGA
>DASUFM010000363.1:0-2440 GCA_036274535.1 Blastocatellia bacterium | reverse complement strand
GTTCCGGCGGCCGATTCGAAGGCCGGCGGAGACGATTCGAGATTCGGCGTCGGCGACGCGCATTCTTACAGGATGTTTTATCAACTCGCGCGCATCACGCCTGCGACTGAAGCGGATTTCGGTGGGGATCCGTTGCTGGCGCGATATGACGACCCGTTCCTGATCGTGATCGCTTCGGCGTCGAACGCCTCGAATCTGGACGCGCGCGCCGCCGAGTTCATAACATTCGAAGGGCTATGATGAGTCTCGATCGATACTTCATCTTCTCATCTTACGCCATGTTCGTGACAGGCTACGTGATGCTGGCCTCGACCGGGCAACTGGATTTCGTGTCGCTGGGGCTGTACGCGATTGTCCTGGGCGCCGGGTGGTTGATCGACACCGAGCGCGTAAACTGGAGCGTCGGGAATCGAAGCGCGAACTGGCTGATGGCTGGAGGGTCGGCTTTCGTCTTCGCCGAATGGTACGCGCTCGGAGTGTCGCCGGTCATTGTGATTCTGCACTTCGTTTTTTTAGCGGCCGCTCTAAGGCTGCTCAGGCGAAAAGCGGGTCGCGACTGGATCTGGCTTTACGTAGTGACATTCTGCCAGGTGCTGATGACCGCGGGGATGATGGTCTCGACGACTTTCTTCTTCCTGGTCATCGTCTACCTCTTCGCCGCCACCTCGGCGTTCATCGGATACGAGATGCGGCGTTCGGCTTCGGCGTTCGCGGCGAATAACTCGTCGCGACGAGGAACTGTAGAATACCGAAAAGAGAGCGATCGGAGCCGGATCGATGCCCCACGCCTGGGAATTTTGCCGGTCTTTTCGGCCTGTGCCCTGACGGCGATCCTGCTGCTTGCCGCGCCGCTTTTCCTGGCCATGCCCCGCGTTTCCAGAGGCTTTTCGCGGAACGGAATGCTCCGTGGCGAATCGCTGTCAGGCTTTTCAGAGAGCGTCAGATTGGGCGAGGTCGCCCAGGTCAAGCTCAACCCGCAGGTGGTCATGCGGGTTCGCGTCAAATTCCTGCGGGGAGCCGAGCGCCAGAGGAAAAAGATGTTGAGGTGGCGGGGCGTGACCCTGGACAATTACGACGGCCAGACGTGGAATTATACAGGCCCGAAACCGGCCTTAGTGAATAGGAGCGTTGAAGGCTTTTATCTGGGTGACGCCGAGTGGGGGTACGGCGACACCGAACAACGATTCTTCCTCGAACCGCTTGCCATCGATACGGTCTTCGCCGCGCCGCAGCCGCGTCTGATCACAGGGCTGCCGGAGCTCGCCCGTGATCAGGGCGACGGGCTTTGGACCGCGCCGCACGATTATTACAAGCTCGATTACACGGCGATCTCAGACACCGAAGAGATCTCCGACATGACGCTGGCCGAAGAGAATTCGCGCGCTTATCCTTCCGAAATCCAGAGACGATACCTGCAATTGCCGGAAGATCACGACCGGCGAATTGACGAACTTGCGGTCGAAGTCACGCGCGGCGCGATGACGAACATCGAAATCGCGCGGAGAATCGAAGACTATCTGCGCACGGCCTACAGTTACACGCTCGATCTGCGGCGCGTCGAAGACGGCGATCCGGTGGCCGATTTCCTCTTCAACACGCGCGAGGGACATTGCGAATATTTCGCATCGGCGATGGTTCTGATGCTGCGCGCGCGCCGCGTGCCTGCGCGCCTGGTCAACGGCTTCCAGATGGGGGAATACAATGAAGCCGCCGACGTTTACACTGTTCGCCAGTCGGACGCGCATTCCTGGGTCGAGGCTTTTTTCCCCAGGGCGGGACATAACGGAGTGTGGGTGGCCTTCGATCCCACTCCGGCCGCGGGTTTGAGCGTTTACGGCAGCGGGCTCTCGGCCTGGCTGCGTCATCACCGTGAGGCGATGGAGATGTTCTGGCTGGAACACGTCGTCGGCTTTGACGCCAACAAGCAGTTCTCCATAGTCGGCGCCGCCCAACGATGGGTCTCCTCTATTTTCTCTTCCTACAAATGGGACTTCTCTTCGCAGTGGATCGATTGGATGTCGAAAATGGTTCGTCAAATCGAACCGCGGAAAGGCCGCCCCGCCGCGCCGAGCGAAAGACGGTCGGAGTCCACGTCGTCAGGCGCCGACGCGCAGGACATTGCCTGGGCGCTGTCAGCTGCGGCGCTCATCATCGCCGCAGCCTTCTCCTGGAGGCGATACGGCCGGTCGTGGCGCAGAAACGCCAGATATGACGGGGCCGCCTCAGCCGTGGCCTTTTATCAGGAGATGCTCAGGTCTCTGGAACGCGCCGGCCATAAACGCGGAGGCCACCAAACCCCGGCCGAATACGCCGAACAATTGCGAATGCCGGCAGTCACAGAGATAACGAACATATACCAGCAAGTCAGATTCGGCGACCGAACTCTCGGCGATGATGAAATCGCGCGCGTCGACCTTCTGCTTCGTGAAGTAAAAAGGCT
>DASUFM010000362.1:0-2735 GCA_036274535.1 Blastocatellia bacterium | reverse complement strand
CGAGTGAGCTGTTTGAGGAAGACGAGTTCCACACTGCCGATCGGGCCGTTGCGCTGCTTGCCGATGATGATCTCCGCGATGTTCTGCTTCTCGGTTTCCGGTTTGTAAACTTCTTCGCGATAAATGAACATCACGACGTCGGCGTCCTGCTCTATACTATTGTGAACAAAGGAGTTATCAGCGATAAAACTATGATACACCGGCACAGTCAAGTCGTAAACCTCGGTTTCGCCATCAGGCTCGATAGAAACAATCTTATCCCAGTAAATATCACTTTGAGCGAGTTTGGCCAGCGCATCCAGACCGATGGATTGTCCTATACGCGCAGCGCGGTCGCGGCTCATATTCTGGCCCTGAATATGGCGGATTGGCTTCGCCGTCATATTCAGTTTTTGCATTGCGGGCATAACAATTGTTGGCCATACCTCGCGTGGTAAGACATCTCTGTTGGTCTTGGCCGCGCGACCATGCAGGGATTCCGCTATGCTGGATAGATGTGCGGTTTTGTTCACCCCTACAGTACCTATGCATTCAATAAATTTTTCCAGGTCGGGCTTACCACTAACTGCAACGTGGTACTGATCGCGCCCCTTGCCATTTTGCGAGTGACGAGAGATCGTAGCGTTGATACCCAGCCTTAAAAGCAATGACTGTACACCTGAAACCAAATCCGCGCTGCTCGAAGCATAGTAAATACTTGGATAATGCAGCGCCCCGTGGTCTTTAATACAACCATCAGTCGTCCAGAGATGGCGCAGAAAAATACTAATCGCAGCCGCCGGCTGCTCGAATACTTTCGCCGGAATGCGCTTTTCATAAGACCGCAGTCCCCAAGCGCCCAGATCACGCAACCAGTCAGAAATAGCGCTGTGAACATTATGCGTATGGCGGCGTGTTGAAGTGAGATAGACCTGATACCACTTGCGCTCCTGGTTGATGCGCGGATTGACTTCATTGCCGAATACTTTCAGCGCCAGGTCGGCGACGATCTCGGCAAGGTCTTTCTCTCTTGTTGTGTATTGAATCACGTGGCGCGGCAGTGTGCAGCCGTCGCCGATGAGATGGCCGAGCAAAGCCAGTTCATCATTCGACATGCTCTGTGAAGTCGGGTTTTCTATGACGCGTGGAAGCGCCAGATGTTCGCCGACCGTCAATTCATCAAGCCGCTTCCAGCCTGCGAACGATCTGAACTTATGATTGGCCGTCGCGCGAATTGTGCGGCCCAATCTGGTAGTCAATCGGAACACCGGTTTGACGCCGGTGGAGAAAGCGCGACTGACGACCGCAGGTTCGAGACTGAAAGTCGCTTCGTTTAAAGCCCACACTTTGAAACCCGATTTACCCACAAGATCACGTATCGGGACTTGAGCGCCGCTGTCAGCCATCGTCACCAGGCTTTCTCCGGCAAGGCATCCGGATTCTCTCAAATCCGAGAGCTGCGGTTTGTGGCTGCCGGTTCGCGTCTCAGGCGCGCGGGAAAGCTGTGAGAGCGCGATCAGCGGCACATTCAATTCCTTAGCCAGCATCTTCAGTTCGCGCGAAATCTGCGAGACTTCCTGTTGGCGCGATTCGTTTCGGCCGCGCCCGCTCATCAACTGCAGGTAATCGATGATCAACAGGTCCAGCGCCTTCTGTTCGTTCTTCAGGCGCCGCGCCTTGGCGCGCATTTCGAGCACTGACATGCCGGGCGTGTCGTCGAGGAAGATTTTGGTTTCGGCCAATTCCCCGACCGACACGGCCAGTCGCCGCCACTCGTCCTTGCTCAAATAGCCGCTGCGCAAACGGTGCGCGTCAACGCGCGCCTGCGAACAGAGCAAACGATTGACCAGTTGCTCGTTGCTCATTTCAAGAGAGAAGACGCCGACCACGGCCTTCTCTCCATTATACTGCGGGCGCGTCGCGGCGTTCTGCGCGATATTCAAGCTGAAGGCAGTTTTTCCCATACTCGGCCTGGCCGCGATGATGATCAGGTCGCCGCGCTGCAGGCCGGAGGTCATGTAATCAAGGTCTGAGAAGCCTGTGGCGAGGCCGGTGATGAGTTGTTCGCGGCCGGCGGTTTCTTCGATGACGGTGAGTTGGCGCGCGGCGACGTCGCCGATGTGTACGAAGCCCTGTTTGATGCGGTCTTCGCCGATCGCCAGGATCAGGCTTTCGGCCTTGTCGAGAATCTCTTCCGGCTCCTCCTCGTCGTCGAAGGCCATGGCCATGATCTGATTGGCCGAGGTGATCAGCTTGCGCAGCATCGATTTGCCTTTGACGAGTTCGACGTAATTTTCGATATTGGAAAAACGCGGGACTCCGTCGAAGAGAGCGGCGATGTAAGCCGGGCCGCCGACCTGTTCCAGTTGGCCGGCGCGGCGCAGTTCTTCCTGCAGCGTCAGCGGATCGATCGCCTGGCCGCGTTCATAGAGCGCGAGCATCTTCTCGTAAATGCGCCGGTTCGAACCGATGAAAAAGTCATCGGGCTTCAGATTCTCCGCCGCCTGATTGATCGCCACGTTGTCTAGCAGCACTACGCCGAGGATCAGACGCTCGGCGTCGATGCTGGAGGGCAGAGCCTTGTCGAGGGTGAAATCTCCGTTCGATCCTTGCTTCGCCATATTTGGATGAACCTTGTAAGTCCTGTTCTCATCTCGACTTTGTCCATTGTGAGATCGGCGCTCCGGCGCCGATCTCACAATGGACAAAGTCTCGTTTAACCGTTAATTGCGCGGCGAACCACTTATCCGCATAGG
>DASUFM010000361.1:0-6435 GCA_036274535.1 Blastocatellia bacterium | reverse complement strand
TGGTCGCGGCGCTTTGCTTGAGAAAGTCTCGACGAGCCAGTGATGAAGACATGCTGAACCCTCCACTGCTTTATTGCGATTTTCAGGTGGATAAAGAATAACCACGGAGGCGCCGCCCTGGCGGAAAAGCCATGCGATGGCGAAATAAGTTATCACAGCTCGCAGGCGCCTCCAATCAATCGCTGAATTTCTCACTCAATAACGGCCTGGTAGAGAAAGCAAAAAAGTCTCGCGGGCATGAACACTTTTCCGCGACGGCGACGCCTTCATAGTTGAGGACACATAAAGTCTTGCCGGAGACGGCAGACAAACACGAATACGGACTTCACATGAAGGAGAATTATATGAACCGCATCAACTTCGCCGGTCAGCGCAAACGCTGGATGAGAGTCATGGCCGTTGCCATGCTTGTCCCGCTTAACCTGGCGCCGGTGAACGCTCAGCATTTCAATCATCAGCCTGACTGCGCCTCAGGACGCCACGGCGCTGCGCAAATCGAACCGCATGCCGGACGGTGGAAGACCTGGGCGCTTTCCTCCGGTTCGCAGTTCCGGCTCCCGCCGCCGCCTCGTGGGGCGTCGCAGGCGGTCGAGGTCGGAAATTTGATCACGCGCGCCAATCAGCGCGACGCAGAGGCGCTCAATGCCATCAGCTTCTGGGACGCCGGTCCTCCGGGCTACCGCTGGAATGAGATGGCCACTAATCTACTCGTCGCAAAAAACATCACCGGGCCGCATAGCGCCCGCGTGCTCTCTTTATTGAACGTGGCGATCTACGATGCGACTGTCGCCGTCTGGGACTCGAAATACATTTACAACCGCCGGCGCCAGAGCCAGGTCAATTCTAATGTCGAGCCTGTGATTCCGGTCCCCAACAGCCCGTCTTATCCGAGCGAGCATGCGGCGGTGGCAAGCGCGGCGGCGGCGGTCCTCAGTTATCTCTTCCCGAGCTATGGCTAAAGTAAGCTATCAACGTCGCGCGAAAATGGGAGAAGAAGACCGAATGGAAGCAGGTTACTGCTGATTGACGCCAAAATCGACCTTGAGAGCAGGCATGAGCGGAAGGCAGCTCAGAACATGCGCGCGCGCGATGCGAGTTCGAGATTCGTCTGTATGCCAGAGCCTGACCCAGAATGATCGCGTCTCACCCTCGATAATGAAGATCGAATCGCTTTGGACCATCGGCGCTGGATCCACCCAGCCGCCTTCTTCCAGCGCATCCAAAAGTTCCGGCAGATATTGGCGGAACTCTTCGCGTTCGACGGTCGCGTCCTGTTCGTCAATCTCGGCGGCCGGAAGCTCTACTGGTTCCGTGGATTCGAGCAGCAGCCGCGCCGCAGCGCGTCCAGATTCTTCGCGTCGCTTATGAATGGCCATAATTCAGTCCTGCTTATTCTTCAATAATTCCAGTGGCGCGCGCGCGCCGTATGGGGTCGAGCGCGACAGCCTTGCGAAATAATCGTAGGCGAGCTTCGACACTTTCGCAATCGCCTTGCCCGCGGCCTCTTCGTCAGGGCCGTTGTAATTGGTCATGACGGCGATCACGTAAGGACGGTTGGGAACGTAAACGATCGCCCAGTCGCAGGCCGCGCCTTCGATTCCTCCCGGCTTGTTGGCTATCTCAACACTTGCGGGCAACAGTCGCGGGATCGGAGAACCCTTTCTGAGCTTGAGAAATTTCAGCGCGTCGTCGCTCAACCGGCGGTTCACGACCTGGCCGCGGTAGAGTTTTTCCATCAGCGCCGACGCCTCGCGCGGAGTCGCCGTGTTTTCGTCGCCCCGGGCCGAAGCGCTCTGGTCTATCATCTTGCGGCGCAGACGAATCTGCTTCAGCGCCAACTCATCCAACGTGTGATTGACGTTGGCCATCCCGACCTGATCGATCAGCATATTGGTCGCGGTGTTGTCGCTCAGCGCGATCATCAACGTGGCCAGGTCGTTCAGGCTCAATTGCGAAGTGTGATCGCCGAAACTCACTATCACGCCGCTGCCGGCCACCTGATCTTTCTTTTCGACCCAGCGCTGGTCGGTCAATTTGTATTTGCCCTCGGCGGCCTGTTTGAGAAGCTCGATCAGCACCGGGATCTTGATCGAACTGCCGGTGGGGAAGGTGAGTTGATCGTTGATCAAAATCTCTTCGCCGGTGGTCAGGTCCTTGATCGCCACGCCCATCACGCCGTCGTGTGAGACGGCGATCTTTTCGATTTCGGCGGCCAGTTTGCGGCGTAGCGCGTCACGGTTGGCGTCCTGCGCGTAAACGCATGCCGTAAGCAGCAGAAAGCAGGTTATCAATCTAAGTTTCATTGTTATGTTTCCCAATAGGCCCTATTTATTCAGATCGGGCTATATCATATAATCCCGCCCGCTGTTTGCGGCAATGTTTTTCCCTCCTTTTCTCGATAATTTTGACACAAGAGGACTTCATGCAACCTGCACGTGAGTTGAACGAGAAAGAACCGTCGAATGAAACGATTCGCTCCGCCGATTGGGAGCGCGTCGCGGCGACTGATGAATTCAGGAATCTGATCGCGGCCAAGCGCAAATTCATCGCGCCGGCGGTGATATTTTTCATTGTTTATTACTTCGCCTTGCCGGCGCTGGTCGGATACGCGCCGGGATTGATGAGCCGCCGCGTCCTGGGCGTGATCAATCTGGCTTATTTGTTCGCGCTGTCGCAATTTTTCATGGCATGGATCATTGCGGCGTTATACGTGCGAGCGGCGGGCCGCTTCGACGCGATGGCGCGTAAGATCATAAGTCGTTTGAAAGGGGGCGAGTGAGCCTATGTCGACGCCGCTTGTGATGTTTCTGGTTTTCATCGCCGTCACGCTCTATATCACCTGGTGGGCCGCGAGACGATCCTCGGGGTCGAGCGCCTATTTCGCCGCCGGGCGTTCGTTGACCGCGTGGCAGAACGGGGTGGCCGTGGCGGGCGATTATATGAGCGCGGCTTCGTTCCTGGGCATCGCCGGGATCATCGCGTTTCAGGGCTACGACGGATTTATGTATTCGGTCGGATGGCTGGTCGCTTATCTGACCGTATTGCTGGTCGTGGCCGAACCGCTGCGCAACGCCGGCAAATACACCATGGCCGACGTGCTGGCATACCGCCTGAGCCCGCGCCCCGTGCGCGCGATGGGGTCACTGTCGACTTTGACTGTCAGCACGTTTTATATGATCGCGCAGATGGTGGGAGCGGGCGCGCTTGTGTCTCTTCTGCTGAAAGACACCGGCGTGACTTTTCACTCGGCGGTCATCGGCATAGGCGTATTGATGATCGTTTACGTCGTATTCGGCGGGATGCTGGCGACGACCTGGGTCCAGATAGTCAAAGCGATTCTGTTGATGGGCGGGACGATCCTGCTGAGCCTTCTGGCGCTCAAGCATTTCGGATTCAGTTTGGGAAAATTCTTCGCCGCCGTTACGCAGGTCACTTATCACGACGCGCAGGGCAATGTAGTGACGCAAAACTTCCTGACGCCGGGATTGCGTTACAAACCGCCGTACGGCGCGCTCGATTTGATTTCATTGGGAATGGCCTTGATCTTCGGCACGGCCGGATTGCCGCACATCCTGGTGCGGTTTTACACCGTGCCTGACGCGAAAACGGCTCGCAAGAGCGTGGTCTGGGCCATGCTGATCATCGGCAGTTTCTACATCATGACGACTTTTCTGGGCTTCGGAGCGGCGACGATCGTCGGCCGGGATTTCATCGCCAAAAACGGCGGAACGAATATGAGCGCGCCGCTGCTGGCGCAAACGCTGGGCGGCGACATCTTCTTCGCTTTCATCTCGGCAATCGCCTTCGCCACGATCCTGGCCGTGGTCGCGGGATTGACGATCAGCGCCTCGACCTCGTTCGCGCACGATTTCTGGACCAACGTCCTGCATCACGGCAAGGAGCGGTCGCCGGGCGAGGAAGTTCTGGTGGCGCGCGTCATGGCCTTCGTCGTCGGCGCGGTCTCGATCCTGATCGCGATCCTGCTCGGGCCGAACGCGAACGTGGCCTTCCTGGTCGCGCTGGCCTTCGCGGTGGCGGCCTCGGCCAATCTGCCGGTGATCGTGCTGTCGCTCTTCTGGCGGCGCTTCAACACCAGAGGCGCCGTCGCCGGACTGGCTACGGGTTTGCTGTCCTCTCTGATTCTGATCCTGCTCAGTCCGAGCATTATGAAGGGCGGCGCCGTTTTCCCACTGGAAAACCCGGGAATAGTCAGCATTCCGCTGGGATTTCTGGGCGCGGTGATCGCCACGCTGACCGGGCGCGAGCCTCAGGCTGAAGAGAAGTTCACCGAATTGAATGTGCGCGCAAATACTGGTTTGGGCGCGGAGAAGGCCAGCGCGCACTAAACAATAGGTGGGACAATTTTTTAAATTGTCCCACCTCCCGAGCATATGGATAAATTCGGGTATAAAGACTTTTATCGCCGCCAACTGCCTCATATTCAGCCGCCTGGCGCAACCATCTTCATAACTTTTCGATTGGCTGGATCAGTCCCCCGTGAAGTCTTGGATCGCTGGTCTAAAGAACACTTAGAGCTTGAAAAAATACTCGCGACATTGGGACAGAAAGAAATTGATGAGCGAAAGAAGGAATTCACCCGCCGCCGCTTTCGTGAACTGGAGGATTGTCTTGATCACGCTGAAACAGGGCCGCATTGGTTAAAAGATAAACGAATCGCTCAACTGGTCGTCGATAGCCTGCATTATCTCGATGGCCGGGTATATAAGCTTGATGCTTTTTGCATAATGTCCAATCACGTCCATGCCGTCTTTTCTCCTTTGCCGCTTTCGACCGAGACCAATGAGTATCAGTCACTCCCAAGGATTATGCATTCACTCAAGCGGCACACTGCAAAAGAAGCCAATCGTCTTTTGAATCGCACTGGAAGTTTTTGGGAACATGAAAGCTACGATCATTATGTGCGCGATCAGGCTGAATTGGGACGAATCGTCAACTACGTCATCAACAATCCAGTCAAAGCCGGGTTGGTCGTGGATTGGAGTAAGTGGCCATATAGTTACCGGCGTGCGTGAAGTGGGACAATTTTTTAAATTGTCCCACTGATCAATTGGTAAAAAAGGAGGGACAATTTAAAAAATTGTCCCACCGATCAGTTCCCGTCAGCCCAGTTCGACATAATTACCGGCATGCGTGAAGTGGGACAATTTAAAAAATTGTCCCACTGATCAGTTGGTGAAAAAGGAGGGACAATTTAAAAAATTGTCCCACTAACCAGCTTCACTGCCGAATTCGGATCGAATAATCCGGCCAGCAGCTTAGTTCGTCAGCCTGTTCCTCGCCGCCGTCCAGTCCGAAAATGAACGGACGCGGAGACGCGGTTGGCGCAGGCGCCGCGAATTTCGGATCGAGAATCCGGGCGATCTGATCCTTCACGTCTTCCAGGTGCATTCGCGTCGCCCGATCTGTAGAGCGGACTATCGCTTTCGCCACGTCCGCGTTCAACGCGCGCAACTCGCCGCGAATGAACGGGCGCTGATCGTCATTGACCGCCGCTCTGCCGTTGAGCTTGTCGTTCATCAAATCAAGATAGGCGCGCTGCAGATTGCGGCGGTAAGCGTCAATCTTAGGCGCGGCTGCCGTCCCGTTCACTTCGCCCCATACGCCTTTGCGTACGTCGGCGAGGAAATCCACGGGGCGATAGGCCTTGCCGCCGTCAATAGCCTCCTGCTCGATGAGGCGGGCGAAACGGGCCGAACTCATCAACTGAGACAGGATTATCAACTGCGCCGCCCTGACGCGGGTGAGAGAGCCGTTTGGTTCGATGCGGCGCAGGATTTCCGGATTGAGTATCCACGCGGGCGTGGCGAAGACATTGTCGTTCAAAAACTTCACCGCCTCGATCTGGCGATCCTTCGGGACCGGCATGAAGAGGGCGCCGTCCTGTCCCACGTGTTTCTGTTGAGTGTTGAAGCCGCCGACAATCGCCGTGACGTGCCCCATCTCCAATCGCCACTGGCCGATCATCGCGTCGTAAACTTCCTGCAGATCATTATATGGCTCGCCCTTCTCGGTCTGGGTAGCCGTGAGCAGCATAGCGGCGACGCGTTTGAGGTTTTTCAGGCCGAGCGTCGAAGCCTTGACCGCGTCGGCGTCGCCCACCGCCTCAGTCAATTCGCCGGGATCGGCGCCGCGCGATCTGGCGGTGGTAAAGCGATACCAGGGCGTCCTGTCCTGCTCGCGCGCCCATTCGTCGAGCGTCTTCTTTTCGTCTTCCGCCGATTTGGCGCCGTCAATAGGCTTGTAGCCCCACATGGTAGCCCATTTGTCGTAAGGGCCGATCCTGGGGATCAGCAGTTCGAGCGGGATGTTGTCTTCGGGTTGCGCGACGTAGTTGAATCGCGAGTAGTCCATGATTGTCGGCGTGTGGCCGTATTCTTTAAGCCATTTCGCGTCGCGGATTTTCTCGAAGGGGTA
>DASUFM010000360.1:0-4524 GCA_036274535.1 Blastocatellia bacterium | reverse complement strand
GATCATCCTTTCTCGATCCGCACTTTAGCCATTTGCCTAAATGCTGTAAAGCTATGATCTACGCGCGCTTATAGCGCGATTGCCCTGTTCCTTCCCCCAAGATTGGGGCCCCCTGTCAGTTAATCCGGCGAGTCTCACCTGCCCCTGTTAAGAGAGTTCAGGATGTCCGCCGCCCTTTGAATCGTCTCTTGCGTGGTTGACAGGTAATGCCGATAGAGGGTTGATAGCTGCGTATGGCCCGACAGTTTGGCCACCTGCTCTATGGGCATTCCGGCTTCGATCAGGCGTGTACAAAATGTCGCCCTGAGCGAATGAAAATGGAGACCGACTATCCCCGCCGTTTCGCATGCTTTATGAAATGACTTACGTATATCAACCACTGTAAAGAGTCGGACATCATCATCATCATCCCCGGCTTTGTTTCTCATCCCCTCAAGATGAACCGCCAGCCTGTCGCTGATGGGAACCGTTCGGGCTGTCAGGGTCTTTGTGTTGAGGGCCTTGATGAAGATGATTCGATTCTTTAAATCAATATCTGACCACTGGAGGGAGAGTAGTTCCCCCCTTCTCATTCCCGTATCAATGGCGCAAACCAGAAGTGGCTTGATGTGGCAGCGCTTATCCGTACAGGCGTCCAACAACCTTTGCTCCTCCTCAAGACTCAATACACGGTCCCTCTTCTTCTCATCGGCCTTGCTTATCAGCCCGCCACGGTCGAAGGGGTTCGATTGAATCCACCCCTCATTCTTCGCATAGATCAGCATTGACCGGAG
Source organism: Blastocatellia bacterium (assembly GCA_036274535.1). Lineage (GTDB taxonomy): Bacteria > Acidobacteriota > Blastocatellia > RBC074 > RBC074 > JAJVID01. The sequence goes on along the minus strand of DASUFM010000360.1, from coordinate 3,751 downwards.
CAATTCAAGCTCCCGGTTGACGTTGGTGATCGTGCGGGACTTCCCACCTCTCTTTTTTGGAGTGGAGAGCCTGATGAGCTTGTACTGTTCAATATCATGATGGGTGATGGCGTTGATCTTCTGATTGTGGAAGTGGTCGCGGAGTGGGACCAGATAACCCAGGAGCGTTTTCCATGATCGCAGCCCGGAGACTTTTCTATCACCGACATATTGAGGCGGGGTAAGTTTCCGCTCCTGGTAGATGTCCGCGAGTTTTGAGAAGGTGATGCGGGAACCTTCAATGGCGGTTTCAGGACGCGGCTTATTGATTTCATCCCGTAGTTGTTTGAGAAGTTTTTTTGCTTCACGTTTGTCGCTGGCCCTGCGTGTCAGTTCCCTTCTTTTACCCTGGCTGTCGGTGTAAGTGATGCGAGCATAGATGCGCCCGTTCTTTTCAGCTATATATCCTTTTCGCTCTTTCGGCATTGACTCACCCCACATTCATTCCCACATTCAATGTGGGATTTCAATATTGGGGTGTGATATGGGATGGCTGGAAACCCTTTCTGCTACATAACTCAGCGGTAGAGTGCTGTCTTCACACGGCAGAAGTCACAGGTTCGAATCCTGTTGTGCCCATCCTGCTTTTTAAGCTATAGAGCCATCATTTACACGGAAAAAGCCGGGGCGTTTGCTCCGGCTTTTCCTTTATATTGGAACCATGTGGCTGGCGAACTTGACTGGCCCAGTCGATAGCTCAACAAGATCAAGCAATTATATGGACATTGCCAATTGTTTAGCATAGAGGTTCTTATCCCTCCTGCCATTCAATTGGCAATGCGCAATTGGCAATTGGCAATGAAAGCTTACGGGTACAGCCTGAAGAGCGCGGTGATCACGCGCGTATCGCCTGGGCGCGCGAATCCGTCGTTCTGACGCAAATAGAAAACCTCAGCGGTAAAATTGCGGGAGATCCGCGCCTCTGCGGCAAAGCCTTTTTCTTAAGATCAATAGGGCGGGCGACGATCAATCGGCGGTTGTGGAGAAAGCGGATTCCTTCTTCTCCAGCCTGGTTTCCACTCTCTTGCCGATCAGGTAGCCGACCACGTAGATGGCGATCGCCGACAGGACGCCGGTCAGGAAGTCTGTCACGACGACCATCACCGCGGTGAAGATCATCAATCCGACATGGAATCTGCTCATCGCCAGAGCCTCTTTGACTTCGGCGGGTTTGACCATCGCCGTCGAGACGTAAAGCAGGATGCCTCCGATGCAGGCCATCGGGACGAGTTCCAGATACTTGGCCAGGAAAGCGGCCAGCAGGAGTTTGAGAATCGCTTTGCAGATCCCGGCCAGCGGCGAAATCGCGCCGACTTTGATATTGGTGGCCGTGCGGGCGAGCGCGCCAGTATGCGGGAATCCGTTGAGCAAGGGGATGATGATCTGCACCAGGCCCTGCCCCCACAGTTCTTTGTTGGGGTTGAAAGGCGTCCCTTTGTTCTCGGCCAGGCGATCAGCCATCCGCGAACATAACAGGCTCTCGATCGCCGATACGAAGACGATTGCGGCGACGAAGTAGGCCAGGTCTCCGAGCGCTTTCGCGTCAACCGGAATCGCCGCCGGCGTGGTGAAGACGAAGAAGTCGGTCGGGATGGCGCCGTATTTGTCTTTGATCAGCGTCAGCCCTTTGCCCGCGAACACCGTCGAAGAGAGGCCGGTCGCCACGGCCAACGCGATCAACGGGGCCGGAATGAACGGCGAGACCTTGAGCAGGTACTTGGTGATCACGAAAGTAATCAGCCCCAGCGCGACCGCATAGAAGTTAATTTGACCGATGTTAGCGGCGATGCCGGTCACTTTATCGAGAAAGCCGTATCCCAGCGAGGCCTTGAATCCGAGGATTTCTCCGATCTGCGAAAGCGCGATCACCACGGCGATGCCGATCGTGAAGCCGACGACGATGGAATGTGGAACGAGCCTCGATAGCCTGCCGAGCCGCGCCACGCCCAACAGTATCAGAATGACGCCGGCGATCACCGAGGCCAGAATCATAAAGCCCAGGTTGTATGTCGCCATAATTCCGGCGATCACTGGAATGAACGCCGCAGTAGGCCCGTAAACCTGATATTTCGATCCGCCGAAGAGCGCGCCGGCAAGCCCGGCCACTGCGCCGCCGACAATGCCCTGTTCGGGACGCAGCCCGGAAGCCATCGCGAAACCCATCGCCAGAGGGATCGCCACCATCGCGACGATCAGGCCGGCGGTGAAATCACGCATCACGTTGAGTTTCCAATTGCCCCTGGACAGGTCGTCATAACGCCCGTCGATCGGGTTCATGAAATATAACAACCTGCCCAAAAGATGTGTTTTGTCGCGTTCATTCACAGGCTGTTCATTCAATTTTTGAATCGCCTCTTTCGCCATTACCTCTTGCCTCATTCGAATATGCTTGGAGTTCCTCTTCAGGCTTCGCGCGTGATCGAATGGATACACGGCGTCCCTACCGCCTGAAGGCGGAACTCCAAACGCCCTGAAAATTTGGAATGCGAGAATGAAAGGCTTCCCGCTCAGTCGCTGTGGCTGTTGCTGCCGCTTAACGCCGGCCTCGCCAGCTTGGATGTGGCCATCGGTCGCGTGGTCAGCGTGGGAAGCGCCGCTCCGGAAGTGATCGGGACAAAATGTGACAGTTGTGGGTCGTAGGCCAGAATCTTTCCGCTCTCTATTTCATAAATCCATCCATGCAATGTCAGGACGCCTTTCGCCATAAGCGCCGCGACCATCGGATAAGTTCGCAGGTTGTCGAGTTGAACCAGCACATTCTCCTTGATCGCCGCATTGAGCAGATCGACGCCATCCAGGTCAGCGTAACATTCGTCCACCACCCGCCGCGTCGCGTCGGCGTGTTTGAGCCATTCGGTGACCAATGGCATGCCGGCGAGCGATTCCGGATCGAGCAGCCCTTTCATCGCGCCGCAATTCGAATGCCCCATCACGATCGCGTGACTCACGCTCAGCGCGGCGACGGCGTATTCGATGGTCGCGCCTTCACCGCCGTTCGCGGCGCCGTATGGCGGGATCAGGTTGCCGGCGTTGCGCAGGACGAAGATATCTCCCGGTTTAGTCTGCATCAGCAGATCAGGAGCGATTCGCGAATCAGAGCAGGTGATCAACAGCGTATCCGGCTGCTGCCCTTGCGAAAGGCTTTCGAACAACTCGCGGTTCTCCGCGAAGGTCGTGGATTGGAAGTGGTGAATGCCTCTGACAATTTTTTCCATAATAAATCCCCGGCAAAAAGAAACCACAGGAAGACGTCAAGACCGTGTAGAAAGAACAGGCGATTACTCCAATATCTTTCCAGCCGCTAATGTCCCGGTCTCCCCTGTGGTCAAGCAAATCTACTTCCGTACCCAATTCTATGGAGTCTATTCAGGACGTGATACTTCCGCCCCAATCTTCCGATGGCAACGATTATGCCAGTGAATATGACGCCTGATTTTATTAGACTTGTTGGTTATGAAGGGGAAAACAACGTGACAACTTGCCTCAACAGTGGGACAAAATCCGACAATTCGATATGAGCGTTCTCCCACAAGAAAAGTACTATTAGACCGGTTATCAGGTCAGTGGACAGGCTCATAGAACGCGGATGACGCTGATAATACAGATTGACGCTGATCTTTTCGGATTTATCCGCGATGATCCGTGTCATCCGTGTCATCCGTGTTCTATTGACACGTTCTTGCCACAAACAGGAGTGTAATCACAACTCGAA
>DASUFM010000359.1:0-5963 GCA_036274535.1 Blastocatellia bacterium | reverse complement strand
TGGGATAGAGGTTGAGCAGCACTTTGCCGATGGGATTGATGTAAGGAGCCAGGTTATTGTTTGGAGCGTCCTTCCCGGCGTCGACAAAGCCCGCCGGAATTCTCAACTGCGAGCTGATATCGCTGAAATCGCCATTCCGCTCCTGCAGAGTCGGCACAGTGCCGGTCTTGGGCGGGGCGCCGAATTTCTGGCGTTGGACCTCGAATCCGACGAAAAAGAACGCCTTCTCACGGTCCTCATTGAATTTGCCGAGCGGCCCGAAGACCTTCTTCGGCAATGTGATCGGCCCGCCGAGTGTGCCACCTATGTAATAGAATCGTCCGAGCGGCTTCTGCGCCGCCGGCGAATCCGGGTCTGTGGCTTTGAGGTAATTCCTGAAACGGTCGTTGGCCGCCAGCGCTTCGTGGCGGGTGTAGTCATAAAGCGAGCCGTGGAATTCCTTGCCGCCCGACTTCGTTGTGCCGAGAATCTGCACTGTGCTGTTGCCGTGCTCGGCCGCGAAGTTGCTGGTCTGGACCGTCACTTCCTGAACGAAGTCATTGTTGAGGCTGACGATGCCGCCGCAGTTGCATCCGATGTCGATCACGCGAGATCCGTCAACGCTGACGTTGTTGTTCTGCCCGCGCTGGCCATTAATGTTGTAAGCTCCGGCGTCGCCAAAGCCTGAAACCTGATAAGTTGAAGAATCGGGAGCGACCACGCCCGGCAGAACGCGCAAAAGCTCGAGGCTGTTGCGGCTGATGATCGAAAGATTTTCGATCTGTTTGGCGCTGATCGTGTTCGCCCGCTCACCAGTTTCGGTTTTGATCTCTTCGAGCGTGCCGCTGACGGTCACTGTCTCGTTGGTCCCGCCTACTTCCATGGTCAGGTCAAGACCGCGATTATCGCCCGGGCTGATCGTGAGGGCGGTTTGAGCGAGGATTTTAAACCCGGCGGCTTCGACTCTCAGTTCATAAACGCCAGGCTCAATCGCGGTGAAAGCGTAATTTCCGTCACTGTTGGTTTTGACCTTGCGCTCGGATTTGGTGCGGACGCTCGTCAGCGTCACTTCCGCGCTTCCTATCACGGCGCCATTCGGGTCTTTGATGACGCCTCGCAATGTGGCGCTTCCCGTTGTTTGAGCCAGAGACACTGACGCCCCACCAGCCAGCAGGCAAAGGCATAGCGCCACCACATGGGTGAAGATTTTTCTTAGCGGCGACTGCCAGAGCCGTTCGGACAGAACTGACACGGCCTGAATCGACTTGATCATATTCATATATTCTCCAATGTTAATTGGCGATGGGTTAATGGCGATTTCTTACTTGTTCTTACTTAGTGATTTTATGTACGCCAATTGTTTGGCCTGTAGCGTGCACGACAACGCTAATTGACGCAAAAACAACACTGCGCCCGCTGGCGTGGCGTGAGACGGCAAGCAAATACAGATACAGCTCTTTGATTAATTACCGGAGTGAGGGCTCACTCGGGCTTTTTGTTGACGCCCAGCAAAGGTCTCTGCAAAATCTAGAATGACGAATTACTTCTGATATAATAGCTACCAACCATTTGGATGGCGGGATAGTAGACTTACTGGGGTGAAAGGGTCAATACTGAAACCGCTATTTACGGTTAGCAACACGTTACACTTACGTTATTAACGTTCCGATTTTGGCTTTCCAGGGATTGCATTCAGGAGAGTTCTGTATTATTGAACGGCTGTACGCTCTCTGGAAAGTTCATTCATCAACGGTTGAAAAAAACCGGGGATTAAAAAATGGCAGCGCAAGGCAATAACCCCCAGACAACGCCAGGCTCCTCTCAACATCAACAGGGTCAACCAGCGGGCCAATCAGGGCAGGGGCCAGTGACCTCTGCTCCCGCGACTCAGGAAGAGATGCGACAGGCCCTCAACCGGGTGCTCAACAGCAAGCATTTCGTTCATGCGCCGATGAAGCAGAAATTTCTGCGACTGACCTGTGATTTTCATCTGAGCGGGCGCGGGGCGGAGTTGAATGAGTATCTGATCGGCCGCGAGGTTTTCGACCGCGACGACGCCTATAATCCGGCCACCGATCCGATAGTCCGCGTCGGAGCGCATGGCGTGCGCGAGAAACTGGCCCTCTACTATCAAAAAGAAGGCGTGGATGACGAGATTCGGATAGAGATTCCGGTGGGCAGCTACGAGCCTGCCTTCATCAGGACCAATCAGGCGCTTTCCCCCCAGGCTCTTCCTCCCCAGGCGCTTTCCCCCCAGGCTCTTTCCATGGATACGGCGGCGGTTTCGAGCGCGGACACGGAAACCGAGAGAAAGGGTACGGCGCCGCCTATGGGAGCGCCTCCAGTGGTGGGGGACGGCGAACCTGCGGCGGATGAGGGCAGGCGGCGCGCGACCGGAAAAAGGATGATGGCGGGGATGCAGATCTCAATCGCCGCGCTCTCGGTCGCAGTGATCGTTCTTATGGTTATAGCGCTGGGCCAGCGCGGGAAGGTCGAGAGTCAGGCGCTCGCCATGGCGAAAAACAGAGACGCCTATGGCGCCGTCTGGGATCCATTTCTGAAAAGCCCTGAGCCGACGCTGTTGATCCTGAGCAATCCGACCGTCCATCGCGCGGTGACCGGCGCCGATCCTGACCAGGCGACGCGCGGCGCCATCACTCTGACCGCGGAGCAGGCGACGACATTGACCAGCGCTTCCGGCGGACGGCTGCCCTTGAAACAGGACAAGCCGCTGCAACTGATTCCCGCCTTCAACATGTACACGGGCATAGGGGAAGCGATCGGGGTTTACCGCCTTTCATCGCTACTGCATGCCGCCGGAGAGCAGACCCTGCTCAAACAGAGCCGCAGCATAGGTCCTGAAGACCTCAGAGACAACGACATCATTCTGCTCGGCAGCGTCTATTCCAATCAGTGGTCGAAGCCGCTTTCGATCAAGGAGAATTTCGTTTACAGCACGCGCGCCACGATTGAAAATCTGGCGCCGGCCCAGGGCGAGCAGCGCGAATACAAGGCGGTCTTCGACGACCGCTCCGGAATCTTGATCGAAGATTACGCGCTGATCACGGTCACGCCCGGCGTCACTGGCCAGAGGACGGTCATGGTTCTGGCGGGCATCTACAGCGAGGGGACCGAGGCCGCGGCCGATTTTGTCACCAACAGCAGTTATCTCAACGAACTTAATCACCGCCTGCGCGAGTTGAAAGGCCAATCCGCGCCGGCGCCGAGGTATTACCAGGCGCTGCTCAAAGTCAGAGTCGAAAATTCCTTCCCGACAAAAGTCTCACTGCTTACGGTCCGTGAACTGCAGGCGGCTCAGTGAGACGCTATTCGGCGAAACGCCATCGAAAGCGTTTCCCTATTTCCTATCCTGGTGTTCATGGCGATTCGCTAAATCAGACCCTGCGGGATTGGGTCAGTACCGCGAGCGTCGCAGACGCCTGGTTCACGCTCCCCACCGGTCGCGGTACTGACTTGGCGCCCCAATCTTGTGTGGTCCGATTTAGTTCTGCGCTTTCTCTTTCGTATCAGACACTGTCCTGTATTTCTCTTTTTCTTTTTCTCGCTGCAGGTAAGGAATTCCTTTTTCCATCCATTCTGGCTCGGGGGCTCCTTTGAGGAAATGGTCGAAGAATTCCTGCAATCGCCGCGTGTAATCCTTCTGGTTCGGGCGGCGGCGCAGTCCGTGCGGCTCGCCGTTGTAGTTGAACATATAGATCTCTTTATTCAACCGGCGGAGCGCCAGGTAAAACTCTATGCCCTGATACCACGGCACGGCGTCGTCGCCGTCGTTGTGAATCGAGAGGATAGGCGTCTGGACGCGGTCGGCGAAAAAGACGGGCGAGTTTTCGATGAAGCGCATCGGATATTCCCAGATGCTGCCGCCGATGCGGCTTTGCGTGCGCTCGTACTGGAACTGTCGCGGCAGGCCGGTTCCCCAGCGGATGCCGCTGTAAGCGCTGGTCATATTGCCTACCAGCGCGCCGGGCGCGGCCGCTTTGAATCGATTGGTCTGGGTGACCATATACGCTATCTGGTAGCCGCCCCAACTGTGTCCCTGGATGCCGATGGCGTCTTCGTTGACGAAGCCCTGATCCACTACCGATTGAATTGCGGGCAGGACGCATTTGAGCGCGCTCTGGCCCGGATAGCCGATGGTGTAAACGATGTCAGGCATCAGGACCAGATAGCCGTTGCTGGCGTAATACGAAGCGTTGATCGAATGGCCGGGCCTGGGCTCTACGAACCGATGCAGCCCGTCCGACAATTTTTCGTAAATGTAGACGATCATCGGATACTTCCGCTTCGGATCGAAGTCGTCGGGCTTAATCAGAATGCCGCTCAACGGGACGCCATCCGAATTCCTGTATCGCACGAGCTCGGCCTTGCCCCAGGTGAACCGGTCTTTCTGTTTGCCGGAGTCGCTGACCTTCTTCAGAGCTTTGAAATCTGGATCGGCGACGAGGATGTCGGGGTATTCGTCGAAACGCGAGGCCGTCAGCATGAACACGTCGGCGTTTTTGGCTTTCACCGGGGCGCTGAAATTTTTCGCGGCCATCAGCAGTTTCTCCGGCGCGCCTCCATTGATGCGATCGCGATAAAAACCGCTGTCGCGCGTCCATTCGTTTTCGGCGGCGAGCAGCAGCGGTTTGGCCGGGTCCATGCCCCGATCGGGGCCCCGATCGGGGCCGCCTCCGCCGAACCCGCCGCGCCCCGCGCCTCCTGTCCCGCCTTCCTGTTCAGGACGCGCGACGCGAAATTCGATCTTCTCTTTGCGGCCGAGGCCGTCGGTCAGATTTTTAGCCGACGACCCGTCCGGCGCGATTTGCCAGACGTCGTATTTATCGTAAAGCAGTACGTATTTGTCGTCTTTTGTCCAACCGCCGGCGCCGTAGGGCCCTGGCGCGCTCGGCGTGTCGGTGTCTTCACGCCAGAACGCGACGCCCAGCGATTTGGTGAGGTTCGTGAATTTGCAGTCGGGGAATGAAATGCTGCCCCAATCCTTGCCGTCGAAGAAGACCGCGTATTTCCCGCCGGGCGAGAACGTCACGGATGAGCGAAACTTTTTCAACAGCAGTTTGCGCGAACCGTCCATGGCGTTGACCAGGTAAACGTCGGCGTAGCTGGTGTCACGCCCGACCAGGATGCGATATTCGCGGTCGTCCGCGCCTATGGCCCACAGACCGTCCGCGGACGGATTGACGTTCTCCATGGTCGAGTCGGCGAGTTGAACGAATTTCCGCTCCCTGATGTGATAGACCGCGCGATAAGACCGGTTGCGATCCTGCTCGGCGCGGACTTTCTGCATAGGCTGTATGTAATCGTCCTTCCAATGCCACAGATCGACGACCGCTTTATCCTCTGCGTTTGGCGCGCCGGCCGCTCCGGCTTCCGCGCCATTCTCCGGCTCCGCCCTTTCCAGGGGAGGCGCCACGCCCAGGAACAATTCGCCGCCGTCACGAGAAAAGCCAAGGTTGGCGCGGTCGCTGATGACCAGGCCGTCGCGGAATCCAGGCGTGGAAGTCGAAACGATCTCGGCCGCCTTCGCCGCCTTGCGATTCCAGTGGTAGAGCTTGAACTTTGCGGGCGGCGCATTCCCGGCCGGTTGTTTCACGGCGCTCTCGTCGCGGTCGCTGATGAAGGCGAGTTGAGTTTGTTCCTCGTCCCAGGAGATCTTCGAATATTTGCCTTTGCCGGTCAGCAGGCCTGCGGGCGGGCCGTCATTGCCCGGCGTGGCGGCGTAAACTCCGTTGCTCTCCTCTTTCCCGGATGAGACGGCGAAGACCAGCGTCGCGGCGTCTTTGCTGAAACTGTATTCAATCGCGTCGGCGAAAACACGCTCGGCGCCGGTCGCCAGGTTTCGCAATACGAGGTCCGTGCCGTACTCCTTACGCGGGGCGCCCGGTCTTCCGCCGCCGGCGCCTCTTCCGCGCTGCTGAAAATCCTGATCGCCGTTTTCATCCGGCTTCGATTCGGGTTTCGGT
>DASUFM010000358.1:0-7946 GCA_036274535.1 Blastocatellia bacterium | reverse complement strand
AGGACCAGCGTCGAAAAGAATCTTTAGACGTCCTGGGCGACGCCCAGGCGCACGGCGCCAGCCCGGAGGAGTCAGCCGCCGCGTCCGAACGCCAGAGATTCATCCGGGAAGCCCTGGCTCTGTTGACTCCCGAACAACGCCAGGTGATAGAACTGGCCTACTATTCAGGCCTCTGTCACAGCGAGATCGCTGAGAAATTGAACCAGCCTCTGGGAACCGTCAAAACACGCACCCGGATCGGGATGATGAAATTGCGCGAGGCCCTCGCGCCGCTGCTCGGCGAATAAAGAGACATAGAGACAGAGGGACAGAGGATGGAAGATCGAAGATGGAAGATCGAAGATGGAAGATCGAAGATGGAAGATCGAAGATGGAAGATCGAAGATAGCGATCCTCGGTCCTCGATCCTCAATCTTCGATCTTCCATCCTCGATCCTCCGTCTTCCTACTTGCTCGCCGTCATCGCCTTGGCCCGTTTGATCTGCATTTCATTGAACAGATAGCCGGCGTCGGCGAACTTATCGGTCAGGAAAAGCACGTAGCGGATATCGACCGCGATGGTGCGGTTGGTGTTGATGTCGTAAGCGTAATCGCCGCCCAGGCCCTCGTAGTTCCCGTCGAAGACCAATCCCATAATTTCGCCGCGCCCGTTCATTAGTGGCGAGCCCGAATTGCCGCCGGTGATGTCGGTAGTGGCCAGGAAATTGACCGGAACGTCGTTCAACCGGGAGTCGACATAGCTGTTGAAATCTTTCTTATTGAAAAGCTCTTTCAGCCTTTCGGGAACGTTGAAAGGCGCTACGCCCGTGTCTTTGGCGATCACTCCGGCGAGCGATGACTGATAATCGTAAATGACGGCGTCGCGCGGTTTGTAGCCGCGAATGTCTCCGTAGGTGAAACGCAGCGTGAAGTTGGCGTCGGGGTAATACGGCAGTCCCCGATTCGTCGCCCGCCGGAACTCCTGCATGACGGCGACGTATCGAGGGCGGACTGCCGCAATCGTATTGATAATCTCGGTCTGCTTTTTCGAAAGCGGCGTATTTTCATCAACCGCCGCGGTCACCAGTTTGAGAGCCGGGTCGTCAATAGCGCGGAGGTCGGCCGCCGAAGCGTTGAAGAGTTTCTTGACATCCTCGAAGGTTTTGAATTTGGAGTTTTCTATCGTCTTGTTCGCGAATGCCGCGACCGACGCGCTTCCGAGGAGTTTTTCGAACCCTTGAATCTTCTGATCGGCCGGCAGATCGACCAGACGGGCTAGCGACGACGCCAGCGTTTTCGCTTCCGCCGCCGGCTGACGGTCTTCCCATTCGGCGTTGAGCCGTTGAGTAATCAGCGGCAGCAGATCGTCACTGTACTGGCGCTCGCGCTCCTGTTCCGGCAGTTCGCGGTTGAGCGCGCGCTCATAGGCGAACTGCAGCGCCTCGATCAGGGTCCCCGACTCGAGCAGGGAGCCTAGCGCGTTCTGCTTCAGATTGGCCGCGGTCAGTTCACGGTAGAGCGATTCGAGCCGCGGCATCGTTTCGCCGTATTTGGCCTTGACCGGCGGGTTGGCGTCGATCCATTTTTTCAGGTCGGATTCTTCGGCGCGTTTGCGCGCGACCACACCCATTCTCTTCAGTCCCGTGACCGCGCCTTCGAAAGCCTTTAGCGCGTTGCTCAGGCCGAAGATTCGCTCGGCAAGCTTGATCTTGAGTTCAGGGTCTTTGTCGCCGAGTTTCGTGAGCGCGTCGATCTGCTGGCGGAGCGTCGCGATCTGTTCCGGCAGTTGGATGTTCTGGCGGTATTCGACTGACCAGGACTCGCGCAATCTGTAGGTCGAGCCGGGATAGCCCATAACCATCGCGAAATCGCCTTCCTTAATTCCCGTCGCGTTGATCGGCAAAAACTTTTTGGGTTTGAACGGAACATTCGCCTTGTTGTATTCGGCGGGAGCGCCGTCCGGCCCGACGTAAGCGCGCAGGAACGCGAAATCGCCGGCGTGGCGCGGCCATTCGAAGTTGTCAATATCGCCGCCGTAATAGCCGACCGATCTTGGCGGCGCGTAAACCAGGCGAATGTCATCCAGTTTCAGATAAGTGTAGAGAAAATATTGATAGCCGCCCGAAGCTTCGATCGCCTGAGCGACGATCCCCTCTTTTTCGCGGCTGTTGGCCTTTTCCATTTCCCCCCGCTTCGTGGTGATCGCTTTCATGCGCTCTTCCGGCGTCATTTCGGGCTTGATCACGGAGAAAATCTCGGCGGTCACGTCCTTGAAATCCTGAGTGATCTTGATGGAATAATCTTCAGCCGGAATTTCTTCGGCCCGCGATTTGGCCAGGAAGCCGTTGTTGATGTAATCCTTTTCGGGCGTGCTCGCGCGCGTGACCGCCGCGAAAGCCACGTGATGATTGGTCAGGATCAGGCCGTCCGGCGAAACGAACGACCCGGTGCCTCCGATGCTGATTTGCACGACCGCATCTTTCAGACTCGGCCTGGTCAGGCTGTAAACGTCTTCGGGTTTAAGCTCGAAACCTCGCTTCTTCATTTCCGCAAGCGGCAATTTGCCCAACGAGTCGGGCAGCCACATCCCCTCATCGGCGAACGATGAAAGGGGCGAAACCAATAGACACACGACGAGCAAAGCCACAGTCAGCGGTTTGCGATACATTGAGTCTCTCCTCATATGAAATTTTCATGATTGCGGGATAACACGGGAGTGATTATATATTGGATTTGTTATTCAGGTTTGATCCGGACACGTTCGATGTAAATATTCTGTAAAACTTTCCCGTGTCGGCGCCGATCATCTGGACCGCAGGAACTCCGCGCGATTCGCCTTCAGCAGCCTGCAGGCCGCTTCGTAAATTTCCTCTTCTGAAATCAACGTGACATGGGACGCGCGGACGTGTTCGACCAGAGTTCCGAGCACATCAACCGGCGAAGAGTGGGGAGAAGACTGAACGAGCGTGGAAGCCACGGCCACCGGCGCGCCGGCCGCCGCCGCGATGTGCGCCGGGCCGCTGTGATTGCCGATGAAAAGGCTCAGCCGCGCGGCGCAGGAAACGAAATCGGTTATTGACGGAGATTCGATGGCGACGGCGCGCCTGGCGGGCAAGGTCGCCGCCAACCGCTTCGCCAGTCCGCGTTCGCCAGGGCCCGCGAAAACCAACACGCGCGCGCCGAAGTTGTGAATCATCCGCGCGGCGATCGAAGAGAATCTGTCGAAAGGCCAGCGCGGTTCGCCATCTCCGGCGCCCGGATGTACGCCGATCAGCAGTTCTCCGAATCCGACGTTGTGTTTGGCCAGAAGCCTTTCGATTCGCTCGTCAGATTCGCGCAGAGTGGAAATTCGCGGCTCAGCCTCGACAGGGCGCACGCCAAGCGGCTCCAGTTTGCGCAGATATTCATACGCCATGTGATTGCGCTGTCGACTCGCGCCGCTTATCACCTGCGACAACCGGCCCAGAGCGGCGTCGACCGCGCTCTTTTTGGCGCCCAGGCGCTCGCGCGAATGTACGAACTGGAAAACCAGGCCTGATTCGGCGCCGGCCCTGAACTCTATTGCGAGGTCGAAATGCTCGCGCCGCAATTCCCTGAGCGCTTTCGCGGCCCTGTAAAACTTCCGCGGGTTCAGGAATTCGGCGCCCCGGAACCTGGCGACCGGCAGGATTTCATCGGCGCACTCCGCGAGCCGCAGCAGATCGGCGCCGGCCGGGCTCGAAACGACGGTGATCCGGGATTGGGGAAGATGCTGGCGAAGTGAGCGAAGCGCGGGCAGCGCCAGAGTCGTTTGCGCCAGCCCCGCGATGTGAACGACCAAAATATGTTTAGAAGCGGTCGTCATTGAAAAGAGAATTTTAGCCACGATTGAACACGAATATCCACGAATATAAGTGGGAAAATGGCGGCCAACCGACTCCGGAAAGAATATTCGTGTTCATTCGTGTTCATTCGTGGCCAAAACAATTTCATTTTTCAGGCTAATTGATCAATAAACTTCGCCCTGTCATTTCAGGCGGTTTTTCGACGCCGAGTAATTCTAACATTGTCGGCGCGACGTCCTCGAGTGAGCCGCCTTCGCGCAAAGTCCCCGCGAATCCGGGATCGCAGAGAATGAACGGGACCGGGTTGGCGGTATGGGCGGTGTATGGGCCGCCCGTCGCCTGGTCTATCATCTGTTCGCAGTTGCCGTTGTCGGAGGTGATAATCGCCGCGCCCTTGACCCGTTCGATTGTTCCGACAATCCAGCCCAGGCAGATGTCCAGCGCTTCGACGGCTTCGATCGCCGCCTTCAGATTGCCTGTATGTCCAACCATATCGGCGTTCGCGAAGTTCACGACATAGACGTCCGTCTCGCCCTCATCGATCGCGCGAAGGACCTTGTCCGTGAGCTTGAACGCGCTCATTTCCGGCTTCGAATCGTAAGTCGCCGCCTGTTGTCCCTGCTGAGATGGTATAAGGATCCGGCTTTCGCAGGGAAACTCCTTTTCGACGCCGCCGTTGAAGAAATAGGTCACGTTCGCAAATTTTTCAGTCTCGGCGACGCGCAGGTTGGCGACGCCGTTTTCGGCGAACAGCGCCGCGAGCGGGCGCGCCGGAGTCCCCGGTGGGAATATGACTGGCGTGTTGATCGAACGGTCGTATTGAGTGAAAGTGGCGAAGTGGAGGTTTTGAATCCGCTCCCGCTCGAAGGAGTCGAAATTCAGGCCGGTGAAGGCGCGAGTCAATTGCCTGGCCCGGTCCGCGCGCAGGTTGAAAAATATCACCGAATCGCCGCTCCGCGTCGTGGCCAGGGGGGCGCCGCCCTTTCCGGTGATGACTACCGGTTCGATGAATTCGTCGGTCACTCCTGCGTCGTACGCCGCTTCGATTGCGGCGCCGGGATAAGCGAATTTCCGCCCCTCGCCGCGGGCGATTGCGTCGTAGGCGCGTTTGACGCGTTCCCAGCGGTTGTCTCGATCCATCGCGTAGTAGCGGCCGGTGATTGTGGCGATGCGCCCGACGCCGATTTCGCGCATTTTCGCCATCAATTCCTCGACGTAGCCCTGGCCTGATTTGGGCGCCGTGTCGCGTCCGTCGGTGAAGGCGTGAACGAAGACGCGCCGGACGCCGCGCTCCGCCGCCATCTTCAGGAGCGCGTAAAGATGCCCGATCCTCGAATGCACGCCGCCGTCCGACACTAATCCCATCAGGTGAAGCGTGGAATCCCGGGCGGCATCGATCGCGGCCGCAAGCGACGGATTCTCGAAAAACCTGCCGGTCGCAATCGCCCCGTCAACGCGCGTGATCGTCAGCGGGGCAACCTGTCCTGTCCCGATGATCAGGTGACTGATCTCGGAATTCCCCGCCTGACCCGGCGCCAATCCCACACGACCGCCCGAAGCTTCCAGCAGCGTGTTTTGGTATCCGGAGAGATATTTGTCCAGAAAAGGCGTGTAGGCTTGCGCAACCGCGTTCCCTTCGATCAGCGACGACCAGCCTAAACCACTCAGGATGATCAGCGCGACCGGGCGCTTTTTCAATTTTATGTTTGCCATCTCAGAAGATGTCAGATGTCAGATGTCGGATGTCAGCCTGTAAGTCGCCGGCATGTTGCTGGCCGCTGACGCGACTCGCTAACATCTGACATCTGACATCTGACATCTATTCAGTTCTTCTTCCGCAACTGCCCTGCCACCGCTTCCGTGGCTCTCTTCACGGCTTCCGGGTCGCCGAGATAGAAATGGCGAATTGGTTTCAGGCCATCATCCAATTCATAGACCAGCGGGATTCCCGTAGGGATGTTCAGTCCGACGATGTCTTCATCGGAAACGCCGTCGAGATATTTGACCAGAGCGCGCAAGGAATTACCGTGCGCCGCGACCAGGACGCGTTTGCCGGAGTCGAGCGCTGGCGCGATTGTTTCGCGCCAATAAGGCATGAATCGCCCGACGGTGTCTTTCAGGCACTCGGTCAGCGGAATCTCTTCAGGTTTGAGCGAAGCGTATCTCGGATCTTTGGCCGGATTGCGAGGGTCATCGGGCGTGAGAGGCGGAGGCGGGATGTCATAACTGCGCCGCCAGACGTTGGTCTGCTCCAATCCATGCCGCGCCGCCGTCTCGGCTTTGTCGAGTCCCTGCAGCGCCCCGTAGTGCCGCTCGTTCAACCGCCACGATTTATTAACCGGAATCCAGAGCAGATCCATCCGTTCGAGCGCCAGGTTGAGGGTTTTGATCGCGCGCTTGAGAACCGAGGTGTAAGCCACATCAAAAGTGTAGCCCGCTTTTTTCATCTCGTCCCCGGCTGAGAGGGCCTCCTGAGAGCCCTTCGCGCTCAGATCGACATCAGTCCACCCGGTGAAGCGGTTTTCGCGGTTCCAATCGCTCTCACCATGGCGCAGCAAGACAAGGGTTTTCATTTATTTATTATCTCCTATAAGACTTATAGGACTTATATGCCCTATAAGTCCCATTCAATCGAATGATATCAATCGCCGACGGTTTGTAAACCCCAAGTTTCGGTTTTCATCCGCGCATTTTTGATTTAGACTATTTGCGCTTTCGCGCAAGCCTTTTGCCAGATCACTCGGAGACTGCCAGGGGCATGAAGAAAGAAATCTTCTGCACAGAATAGAGAACGACATCCATGACGTTTTGCACGAACTGTGGTAAGAACTTAAAAGAAGGCGTGACCCAATGCGACGCCTGCGGAGCGGCCATCGCGCCGACGAGCCCAAGTTTGTCAGATGCCCTATCAGCCTCGAACATCGACCCGGATAAGACACAAATATCGGCGACTGGTTCCTCGACCGGCGCCCGAACTGGTTTCCCGGCGTCCATCGCGGTCGGCGCGCAAAGCGGGCGGGTGCTCGGCGGGCGCTACAAACTGGAACAATGCATCGGCAGCGGCGGCATGGGCGAGATTTACCGGGCTCGCCGCACGCACATCGGCGACACCGTGGCGGTCAAGGTGCTGCGCGGCGACGTGGTCGAAGACGAAAAATCGCGCCAGCGTTTTTACCGCGAGGCGCGAGCGGCGGCGATGCTTCACCACCCCAACGCGGTGGTCATTCATGATTTCGGCGAGGACGCCGACGGCACCGCCTACATTGTGATGGAGTTGCTCATCGGCCGCAGTCTGAGGCAGGTGCTCACCCAGGAAACCACGATCAACGCCAGCCGGGCCTACGGCATCATTCGCCAGGCTTCCGCCGCGCTCGACGCCGGCCATCGAAACGGCATCGTCCACCGCGACATCAAACCTGACAACATCATCCTGCTCGACTCGAACGACGCCGCGGATCACGTCAAAATCCTCGACTTCGGCATCGCCAAGGTCCTCGACAACAAGGCGATGGACACACACAGCCTCGAGCAGCGGCTGACCAACGTCGGCTCCGTGATCGGGACGCCCCATTATATGGCTCCGGAACAATGCCAGGGCGAGGAGGCAGATCCGCGTTCGGACATCTACAGCCTGGGCGTGGTGCTTTACGAACTGCTGACCGGCGTGGCGCCTTTCCTGGCCAAGACCCCGACTGGGGTGGCCATCAAACACGTCACCGAGAAGCCCCGCCCGCTTCGCGAAATCAACCCTTCAATCCCTGAAGCCGTCGAACGCGTCGTCCTTCATGCCCTGGAGAAAGATCCGAACGCGCGGCCTCAGACCGCGCTCGAGCTGGCGCGCGAATACGAGAACGCTCTGGCGTCCGACCCGGAAACGGTGAGGTTTACCAGAAGCGGTGAATCGCTGCGAATCACTCCGTCAATGATCCCCGGCGCCGGCCAAACCCCGACGCAGTCGGGAACCCCGGTCCCGTCACAAGGTTTTGAAACGACGATCTCGCCGTCGTCCGGGTCGCAAAACTTCGAAACAACGGTCTCGCCGTCATCTACATCTCAGAGCTTCGAAACGACGATCTCGCCGTCGACGGTCGGTGATCAATTGAAACAGACCGGCGAATCCGCGACAGAAGTGATCCCACGCGC
>DASUFM010000357.1:0-7972 GCA_036274535.1 Blastocatellia bacterium | reverse complement strand
CGGCGTGTACAAGTCAACGGACGCGGGCAAAACATGGAAGCGGGTCGGACTGGAAGATTCGCGCGTCATCGGGCGCATTCGCATTCATCCGAAAAATCCCGATCTGGTTTACGTGGCCGCGTTCGGCCATGCCGCGGGACCGAACGAGCAGCGCGGAGTCTTCAGATCGAGGGATGGGGGCAAGACCTGGGAGCGCGTTTTCTTCAAATCGAACAAAGCCGGGGCGGTGGATCTGAGCATGGACCCTTCGAATCCGAACGTGCTTTACGCCTCTATCTGGGAAGCGAAGCGCACGCCTTACAGCCTGGAAAGCGGCGGCCCCGACAGCGGCCTATACAAAACTACAGACGGTGGCGACACGTGGAAAGAGATTTCGCGCAATCCGGGCGGGCCGAAAGGCAGTACGCTCGGCAGGATCGGCGTGGCTGTTTCTCCGGCCAGACCTGAGCGCGTATGGGCGATTATTGAAGCCGAGGACGGCGGCGTCTTCCGTTCGGACAACGGCGGCGGAAGCTGGCTGAAGGTCAACGACAGCCGCAACCTGCGCCAGCGCGCCTGGTATTACACTCATATTTACGCCGATCCGAAGAGCGCCGACACCGTTTACGCGCTCAACACCGGCTTCTATAAATCGGTGGACGGCGGGCGAACATATACAACGATCCAGGCGCCGCACGGCGATCACCATGACCTGTGGATCGCGCCCGACGATCCTACTCGGATGATCAACGCAAACGACGGCGGCGCGAACGTCTCATTCAACGGCGGCGCCGTCTGGTCGGAGCAAGACCAGGCGACGGCTCAGTTCTATCGAGTCGCGCTGGACAATGATTTTCCCTATCACGTCTACGGCGCGCAGCAGGACAACTCTACAGTTAAGATCGCCAGCCGCACGACCGGCTCCGGCATCACCGTCAGGGATTGGGAGGAGACCGCCGGAAGCGAATCTGGCTGGGTGCAACCGCATCCTAAAGATTCCAACATCGTCTTCGGAGGCAATTACGGCGGCCTGCTCGGCCGGCTCGATCACCGCACGGGGCAGCAGCGCGACGTCAACGTCTGGCCCGACAACCCGATGGGATGGGGCGCTGAAGGCATGAAGTATCGCTTCCAGTGGAACTTCCCTATTCTTTTCTCCCCGCACGATCCGAACCTGCTTTACACCGCGGGCAATGTGCTCTTCAAGACCACGAACGAAGGCCAGAGTTGGCAGATCATCAGTCCCGACCTGACGCGCGACGACAAATCCAAACTAGGTCCTTCCGGCGGCCCGATCACCAAAGACAATACCAGCGTCGAGTATTACTGCACGATCTTCACGCTGGCCGAATCCCCTGTCCAGAAAGGCGTCATCTGGACCGGCAGCGATGACGGCCTGGTCCAGGTCACGCGCGACGGCGCCGCCGACAAGCCCAAGTGGGAGAACGTCACCAAGAACATTCCCGGGCTGCCCGAATGGATTCAGATCAACTCGATCGAAGCTTCGCCGCACGACGCCGCGACGGCTTATTTCGCCGCCACGATGTACAAGTCCGACGACTTCCGCCCGTACCTTTACAAGACCAATGATTATGGCAAGACCTGGAAGAAGATCGTGAACGGCATTCCCGACAACGCCTTCACCCGCGTGATCCGCGAAGATCCGAGCAGACGAGGGTTGCTTTACGCCGGAACTGAAACCGGAATTTACGTCTCGTTCAACGACGGCGAGAGCTGGCAGTCGCTGCAATTGAACCTGCCCGTCGTGCCGATCACCGACATCGCCATCCACAAACGCGAAAAGGATCTGGTCATCGCCACACAAGGTCGGGCATTCTGGATCATTGACGATCTGACTATATTACATCAGTGGAATGACACGATCGCTCAGTCTGACGCGCATCTCTTCAAACCGGAAGAGTCTTATCGAATGCAGGGCGGCGGATTCCGCATCCCGTCCGGCGCGCCGATCGGCGAAAACCCGCCGGCCGGCGCTTCTATCTGGTATTACCTGAAAGAGAAGCCGAAAGGCGATGTGGCAATCGAAATTCTCGAAGCGGGCGGTAAATTGGTGAAGAAGTTTTCCAGCAAAGCGCCGGAAACTTCGGCGCCGGGAGCCGCGGGAGGAGAAGGCGGCGGCCGATTCCGTCGCGGTCCGGCTCGCGTCCCCGCCGAAAAAGGCTTGAACCGCTTCGCCTGGGACCTTCGTTACGCCGACGCCACGACTTTTCCAGGAATGATCCTCTGGGCAGGCAACACCTCAGGGCCTCAGGCCGTGCCAGGCTCATATCAGGTCAAACTGACGGTTGACGGTAAGACTTTTACCGAAACATTCGAGGTCAGGAAAGACCCGCGTGTTCCTACCACGCAGGAAGAATTCCAGAAGCAGTTCGACCTGCTGACGAAGATTCGCGACAAATTCTCGGAGACAAGCGTGGCGATCATTTCCATACGCGACGTTCGCAAACAGGTCCAGGATTACGCCGCCCGCGTCAAAGACCAATCAAACTCTCAACCGATCACGGAAGCTGCAAAATCCTTGAGCGCCAGGCTGACTGCGATCGAAGAAGAGCTCTACCAGACCAGGAATCAGAGTAATCAGGACCCGCTCAATTATCCGATCAGGTTGAACAATAAGCTGGCCGCCCTGGCCGGTTCGATTTCCGGCGCCGACGCGCAACCGACAGTTCAGCAGGTCGCCGTCTACGAAGACCTCACCACACGCATCAACGCGCAACTCGAGAAGTTGAAGCAGGTGATGAATACGGATGTGCCGGCGTTCAACAAGCTGGTGCGCGACCAGAACGTGCCGGCCGTATGGGTGAAACCCGCCGCAGGACAGCCATAGGTCGCGGGCTGATTGAGCAATTTGCGGCTGAGAAAAAAAGAAACCGCGGATCAGGACGGATCAATACGGATTCTCACGAATCTTGATCCGTCCTGATCCGGCGGTGGGGGAATTAACCTGACGCGCTTGGAAAGTCATAAAAGAGGTCTGAAATTTCTTTGAATTTACTTTGAAAGAAGCGGGCAATGACCGGCGCCAGTTGGATTGATATACTATGGCGGCATGGCCGCGACGCAATATGAAACCGGCTTTGATTCAGACCGACTCCGACAGGCCCGCGAGTTGGTTCTCCGCCATGGCTGGAACGCCACCGCCTACCAGATCGTCAATCCAGGCATCGAGCTTTGGTTTTCTTCAACCCATGACGCTGTCATCGGCTTTGTCCGCGCGCACAATACGCTGGTTGTGGCGGGCGCCCCGATCTGCGCGCACGAGCGATTGGCGGACATCGCGACGGAGTTCGAGCAGGCGGCGCATCGCGATGGAAAGCGTGTCTGTTATTTCGGCGCGGAAGCCCGGCTGGAGTCGCTGTACCGCGACGCGGTTACTCACTCGATGGTTTTGCTGGGCGCTCAGCCGGTATGGAGTCCGCTGAATTGGCTGGAGATCGTTTCGCGTCACGCCTCGCTTCGAGCGCAACTCAACCGCGCGCGCAATAAATCGGTGTCGGTGAGCGAATGGCCTTCGTCGCAAGCCGCCGGGCGCCAGGCCCTGCATTCCTGCCTACAGGAGTGGCTGGCGACGCGCGGGCTGCCCCCGATGCATTTTCTGATTGAGCCGCAGACTTTGGAGAGGTTGGCTGATCGCCGCATCTTCGTGGCCGAACAGAAGGGGCAGGTCATGGGATTCCTCGTCGCCTCGCCGATACCGCGACGCAACGGCTGGCTGATCGAGCAAATCATTCGCGGTTACGGAGCGCCGAATGGGACGGCGGAGTTGATGATTGACTCCGCCATCCGCGCAATGGCCGAAGAAGAAAGCGAATACGTGACGCTCGGACTCTCGCCTCTCTCCCGGCGCGCTATGATTTCGCAGGAGGGTAATCCTTTATGGCTGCGCTGGCTGCTTTCGTGGGCGCGGGCGCATGGCAGGCGCTTCTATAACTTTGATGGGCTGGATGCTTTTAAAACGAAATTCCAACCGGAGCTGTGGGAGCCCGTCTTCGCGATCTTCAATGCCCCACATTTTTCCCCGCTCGCTCTTTACGCAATAGCCGAAGCTTTTACCAAAGGAGCGCCGATCAAAACCGTCGCCGGCGCCATGCTGAAAGCCGCGCAAACAGAAGTCGGATGGCTGACCAGGCGCTTACGGCTCAATGTTTAGTTAGCGAATAGTGGGCGTAAATCGTAACGGCGAGCCTTTGGCGCCCGGCGTTCGGGATCCTGCTGGCAAACTCAAAAGGTAAAACTCCAGGATCTTAGCGCCATAGGCGCGGAATGTTTATAGTACCCGGCAAGCAATTCTCCCGAGTTCCGTAGGAGCGGCATCTGCGCTTTTCGCTCCTACGGAGTTGGAAAACCATTGCGCAACGATTTCTATAAACATTCCGCAGCGCAGGGGTAGGCGGCGCAAGGATTTGACCCCGGCCGATCGGCCGCATAGAATTCCCGACTCAAACCTGAATCTCAAACCATATGCAATCATCAATGAGGGCACAGTAATAATGAAGAAAGATCAGAACGATCATTCAGGCTCGAACGCTTTCCGGCGGCGCGATTTCCTGATCGGCGCCGGACAGTTGACAGCCGGTTTAGCGATAAGCCGCTTGCTTCCCGAATCGGCGCTCGCGCAAACAGTCATCAAAGGCAAAGAGAAACTGATCGTCCGTTCGATCCGTCCCGAAGACCTCGAGACGCCGATTTCCTTGCTCAACACATGGATCACGCCCAATAATCTTTTCTACGTGCGGCACCATTTGTATGCGGCGAATGTCGACGTGAACGAATGGAAATTAACGGTCGGTGGCGAAGTTCAAAACCCGATCACGCTGACGTTGGATGAATTGAAGAGATTGCCCAAACACACCGTGACGGTGACGCTGGAATGCGCCGGGAACGGGCGCGCGTTTTCCGTCCCTCCGGTCCCAGGCATCCAATGGGAGAGGGGCGCGGTAGGCACGGCCAGATTCGTCGGGGCGCGACTGACTGACGTGCTGAATAAGGCCGGGGTGAAGCCCTCGGGCCAATATGTGGCCTTTAATGGCGCGGACAAACCTATGGGCAAGATGCCCGACTTCATACGCAACGTTCCGATCAAAAAAGCGCTCGACCCCGATACGATTCTGGCTTACGAGATGAACGGCGAAGCCATTCCGATTCTGCATGGCTTCCCGCTACGCCTCATCGTGCCCGGCTGGGAAGGCGCCTACTCTGTCAAATGGGTGACCGACATTCAGGTTATCGATAAGGAATTCGATGGATTCTTCGTTAAGACGGCGTATCGATTTCCGAACCGTCCGGCGCCGCCCGGCGCGGCCGTTGATCCGAAAGACATGGCGCCGCTCACAGGCCTGGTTGTTAAATCATTTATTAACTCGCCGATCGACGGCGCAACCGTGGCGCCCGGCCCGGTTCGGCTGAGCGGATTCGCCTGGGCGGGCGAATCGAACATCCTCAAGGTGGATGTTTCCATGGACAATGGAAGTTCCTGGCGGCCGGCGAAACTCGGCAGGGAGCGCGAGCGTTACGCCTGGCAATCGTTCGAATACGAATTCAACATCACCAAACCCGGTTCATACTTTCTGATGTCGCGCGCCACCGACGACAAAGGCAGAGTTCAGCCGATCGTTCCAATATGGAACCCGGGCGGATACCTATGGAACGTGATTGACAAAGTGAGGATCGATGTCAAAGCCTGAGTCGAAGCTGATCAAATTGCCACTCGCGCTGGCCGCGCTGACGGCCGCCTTCTGCTGCCTGATCAGCGCAGGCGCCCGTGCGGCCTCGCAGGATCTGCCCGAGGGTAAGGGCGTGGAGCTTGCGCGCGACAAATGCGTCACTTGCCATGAAGCCGACGTGATCGTCGCGCAGCGATTGTCGCGGCAGGGATGGACACGCGAAGTCGAGAAGATGATCCGCTGGGGCGCGCCGGTTAGCGACGCGGAGAAAGAAGTTCTGGTTGATTACTTCGCGGCGCGATTCGCGCCTTCGGGGCCGAAGTCGACGGCGAGCGCGCAGGCGGCCGGCGACGAGCCCGGCAAAAAGATATTCGAAGAGAAATGCCTGGCCTGCCACGAGGCCGACGTGACCCGGCAACAGCGTCTCTCGCGCCAGGGATGGACGCGCGAAGTCGAGAAGATGGTCCGCTGGGGCGCGGTCGTGGGCGATGATGAGAAAGGCCCGCTGGTCGATTATCTGTTCAGCAATTTCGGGCCTCGCTAACCATCAGAGTCGAGGATCGAGGGTCGAGGATCGAAGATTGAGGGTGGAATCATCGCATGAGGCGATCTTCCATCCTCTATCTTCTATCTTCGATCCTCTATCTTCTATCTTCTATCTTCCATCTTCGATCCTCTATCTTCCAACCAGCTTTTCGCGCGCGGTCTGCGCCTCTGCGCTTCGCGGATAACGCCTTAGCAGTTCGCGATAAGCCGCGCCGTCGTAAACGATCCGGTCCGAAGCCGCGTCGTAATCGAAGGTCACACTGATGCGGTTGTAACGATCCAGGCCCGCGTAATTGAGCATGAAGTCTCGCCTGGCCAATTTCGCGTACGGGCTCAGGCTCGGCCCTGTCTCCGGGTCATCCTCTACGACGCGGCGTTTGGCGTCCCGCGAAAGCTTCTTCGCCTCGGCTTCCGCCGCCTCGCCCAGAATCATCAATGCCTTCGGCGCGAAATTTGTCGCGCGGAACTCGTCGGCGCAAATCCGAGCCAGACGCGCCTTCGTGAATCCGTCCTTTGTCTCTTCAATCAATCGCATCAGCCTTTCCGCGTCGGCGCCGGCCCCCGGCCTGATAACGGCGTCGGCCAGAACCCAGCCGCGGGTGTTGCGAGAAACCGCCACGCGGAAAAACTTCGCGCCGTCTTTGGCAACGGCCACGCCCAGTATGCCCACGCGGCGGCCTCGGCGTAAACGCTGTTTGAGTGCGGCCTTGAGGTCGGGTTGGGCGCGCAGGGCCGATAAACGTTCGTCGAAAATGATTCCTCGCCGGCCCGGGAGAAAAACGTTGCGCGAGGTTTGAGCCGTCGTCGTTATGGCGGCGCCCATCACGAGCGCGACGGCGGCGATCAAACGAATCCGCGAACTGATGGAGTGAATTACTGTGAAAAGACGTTGGGCCATGGTGTTTCCTCCTGAATGGACGGATTTACTGAGAGTATCGATTGTCGACACTCAACTTGTTTATGCGGCCCATGTTTTGAAATGTGAGCGGCGGCGGAAGCCGCTCACACGACTGACGGCGACTACCCGTTCTCCTTATCCGCCGCGGCCTTACGCCGAGACGACGCGCGCGGGACGGAAAGAACGAATCTTTCGTACCCGCGGCCGTAAAGGCGCTCCTGCGCTTCGACGGCTTTCAGATAGTCGTAGATGATCAACCCTTTGCCCTGCGGAGCGGGCGTCAGGTTTTCCGGGAAAAAACGGTAAGGGAAACTTTTGCGCATAATCTCCTCGCGCCAGCGGACGACGATCTGGATCGGCATAAAGTAGACCTCGGCGCAGACGCTGAATTCGACCAGGAAGCCGGCCACGGCGCCGAAACGCGCCGCGCGTTCAAGGAAAGTGATCTGGTGCGCATGCAGGTTGTCGAAATCGAGGAGATTGCGTCTGGTCGTCTTGGCGTCGTAAAAGATCGCTCGGCCTTCGGGCGCCATCACTCCGCCGTAATCCGGCTCGGCCTTCGATTCGGGAACGAACCGCCGCCAATCCGCGGTCTTATGCCCTTCCCTCAGGCGGGAAAGTTCAGCGTAAGACAAACGAGGCTGAGCGTCGCTCGAAGCGAAATCAATAGGCAGAGACAAACCTCGCCGCGACTCACCGCGTTCGATCAGGTATTTTCCGGGAATGGCTTTACGCGTGACATAGGCCCGCCCGGCGCGCTCATAGCCTTCATTGATGCGGTTGACCGCCTCCTGAAAGCCACTGCCGGTTTCCGCGCCGCGACGTTTGAGGTTCATATTCGGATTGCGGATTGCGGATTGCGGAT
>DASUFM010000356.1:0-4565 GCA_036274535.1 Blastocatellia bacterium | reverse complement strand
TGACCGATGAGACGACCGCTTGCTTACGCGCGCGGTACTGTTTTGAGAATTTCCACTTGTCTCTTCGTCTCCGCAGTCTAGGCGAGAACAGATTTCACGACATTTCCTTCGACGTCGGTCAGCCGGAAATATCTGCCCTGGAATTTGTAAGTCAGCCGAGTGTGATCGATACCCAGGCAATGGAGGATCGTCGCGTTCAGGTCGTGCACGTGAACAGGATCGCGCGTGATGTTGTAGCTGAAATCGTCAGTCTCGCCTATCGTGACCCCGGGTTTGATTCCTCCGCCGGCGAGCCACACGGTAAAACAGCGCGGATGATGGTCGCGGCCGTAATTGGTCTCGGTCAGCTTGCCCTGTGAGTAGACGGTGCGGCCGAATTCTCCGCCCCAGACGACCAGCGTGTCGTCGAGCATCCCGCGGTCTTTCAAATCCATAATCAGCGCGGCCGAAGGCTGATCGGTGTCCTGCGCTTGTTTGGCGATGTTATTGGGTAAATCTCCATGCTGATCCCAGCCGCGGTGGAATAATTGAATGAAGCGGACTCCACGTTCGGCCAGCCGTCTCGCCAGAACACAGTTGAATGCGAACGTGCCCGGAGTGCGCGCGTCCGGCCCGTAACGCTCAAAGGTCTTTTCAGACTCTTTCGACAGGTCGGTCAGTTCGGGCACGGAAGATTGCATTCGATAAGCCATTTCATATTGCGCGACGCGCGACGGAATTTCAGGGTCGCCATATTCCTCCGCATTGATCTGATTCAGTTCGGCCAGGTCATCCAGGAAACGCCGGCGAACTTCTTTGTCGATGCCTGGCGGGTTCGACAGATAGAGCACGGGATCTGCGCCATTGTTGAATTTCACGCCCTGATAACGTGAAGCCAGAAAGCCGCTTCCCCACAGGCGGTCGTAAAGCGGCTGGTCGCCTCCCGTTCGCCCTATGGAGATCATCACGACGAACGCGGGCAGATCTTTATTCTCGCTGCCCAATCCGTAAGCGATCCACGATCCCAGACTCGGCCTTCCGGCAAGCTGAAATCCCGTGAGCGAAAATGTTATCGCCGGGTCGTGATTGATCTGCTCCGTGCGCATCGATTTGATGAAACTGATCTCGTCAACGATCTTCGCCGTGTGTGGCAGCAACTCGCTCAAACTAGCGCCGGAACGCCCGTGCCGCGCAAATTTGAAGGCCGAGGGCGCCACCGGCCAACTCGACTGATACGCCGTCATTCCGGTCAACCGCTGTCCCATACGGATTGATTCAGGCAGGTTTTGCGCGCGATATTTTTCAAGCTGCGGCTTCTGATCGAACAGATCGATCTGCGATGGACCGCCGGCCTGGAACAAATAAATCACGCGCTTCGCCTTCGGAGCGAAATGCGGCAGGCCGGGCGAGGCGCCGCTTTGCGCGTAACCACCCTCCTTCAGGAGCGAAGCCAGCGCGGCCGCGCCGACACCCAGACTGAATTTGCTGAAGAAATGCCTGCGAGTCAGTAGAAGCTGATTTTCGATTCCCGGATTCATAAATGAACAGTCCTGGTTTTCTCTATTGCTTGGTAATCACTTCATCCAGGTTGAGAATCAAACTCGCGATCGTCGTGTACGCGGCCAGTTCAACTTGGGTCAATTTCTCATCATTTCGTTTCTCGCCCACGGCCATGAGTTTGGCGGCTTCCTGCGGGCGCTGGATGAAGCTTGCTTTTTGTTTCTCCAGATTCCGCAGCAAGGCCTGTAACTCCCGATCGTTGGGCGGGCGGGATGTGGCCAGACGAAACGCCCATGCGAGCCGTTTCTGCGGCGTCGCGCCGCCTTCGGCCAACATTCTCTGCGCCAGCATTCTCGCCGCTTCGACGTATGTCACATCGTTCATCAGGTCGAGCGCCTGCAGCGGCGTATTGGTGCGCGTGTCGCGGACCGTGCAGAATTCGCGCGCCGAAGCGTCAAAGACCCGCATCGCCGGGGACAGCGCCGTGCGTTTCCAGAATGTATAAAGACTGCGCCGCCACAGGCCTTCACCTTTGTCGCGGTCGTAACCGGTGAGCCCCGAAAAGGCCATGTCTTTATACAACCCGTCGGGCTGGTATGGTTTGACAGACGGCCCGCCGATCTTCTCGATCAGCAATCCGGAGACAAAGAGCGCCTGGTCGCGGATCATCTCCGCCGACAGTCTGAAACGCGGCCCGCGCGCAAGCAGCCGATTGTCGGGATCACGCTGTTGTATCTGTGGCGACAGCTTGGACGACTGGCGATAGGTCGCGCTCATGACGATTGTTTTGAGCAGAGCTTTCACGTCCCAGGCGGCGGTTGGTGGTTGGTTTATTCGCCTCGTCGTCTCGTCGCCCCGTCGCCCCGTCTCTGAACGTGACGGCCAGATAGTCCAGCAGTTTCGGATGCGAAGGCAGTTCGCCCTGCGAACCGAAATCCTCGACAGTTTTGACCAGTCCTTCGCCGAACAGCATTTGCCAGAAGCGATTGACAGCGACGCGAGATGTCAACGGATGTTCCGGCCGGACCAGCCATTTCGCAAAACCAAGGCGGTTGTTCGGATAGCCTTGCGGCATTGACGGCAAGGCCGCCGGGACGCCGCGTTCCACTTTTTCAGCCGGAGCGTCGTAAGCGCCTCGTTTGAGCAGGAACGTGGGGCGCGGCTGCGCCATCTCCTCCATCACCATCAGGGTCGGAAGATCGTCCTCGAAGCTCTGTCTTTGCCACTTCAGTTCGATCAGCCTGTCGCGCGCCTGTTTCAATTCATTCGGCGCGGCCTGCTCCATAAAAGCGCCTTGAAGTTTAAACGTCTGCGCGCGAGCGCGTTTGGACGCAGGAATCGCCGCGATCTTTTTCAGCGGATCGGCGCAGGCCAGCGCCGCTATCTCATCGGCGTCCAGCGCGCGGCTGTAGATCCTCACTTCGTCGATCGCGCCTTTGAAGCGAAATTGCGGCCCGCCGCCGGCGCCGACCTTTAGCGTGTTGCTCGATCCTCCCGCAAGCAGGAATAGGGTTCGCTGATTGAATTTCAGCTTCGCTTCACGGCCGTTGACGAAGATTCGCAGGCGGTCTTCCCACGACTTCAAACCGTCAAAGATCACGGCGACATGACTCCATTGCCGCGGCGGCGGCGCCTCTTCGGTTTCAACGCGCAGCGCGTCCTCGCCCCAGCGGAAAACCATATTGAAATGGATTTTGCCGTTGATGAAATACAGCCCGTAGCCTTCGGCGCGCGGGACGTTGTTCTCGATCTCAGCCGGGCCATCGCTGACTTTGGTGATGATCGAGCCGCTCTGCTCCGATTCGGGATAGACCCAGGCCGCGACGGTGAAACGTTCGTGATAATCCTTGGAGATCGATTTGTAGCGGAAGTCGGCGCGCAGGCCCGCGTCGAAATAGAGCTTGCCGTCGAAGGCCACGCCCTGGCCCAACGGAGATTCGACATAGCGCGGCGATCCTTCCTTGAAACCGGTCTCGCCCTTCCGCCCGTCATTTTGATCGTGATACGCGCGATCGGATTTGTTAAAGACGGGCGCGGCGTTTTCGTCCATCGGGAGCCGCGCGATCAGCTTGTCGTCCGGGAACCAATGGCTATGAGCTTTGCCTTCTCGCGAAGCTGGCAGCGATCTCTCCCAACGGCGACGCAATCCGGTCGACCGCCGTGCCAGCGCGTCATATTTCGCTTCAGCCTCCGCGATTTCCCGATCCATACTACGCAACCGCAGCCGCTGCTCTTTATTCGGCGCGGCGATCACCGGCGGAGAATTGCCCTGGTCGAACGAATGCCCGTCTTCGTCAATGCTGTTGAAATAGGCCGTCAGCTGGTAATACTCCTTCTGGGTGAACGGATCGTATTTGTGGTTGTGGCAGCGCGCGCAGCCCATCGTCAGGCCCATAAACACGGTCGACGTCGTGTCCACGCGGTCGACGACGTATTCGATACGGTACTCTTCCGGCACGATCCCGCCCTCGGCGTTGATGCGATGGTTGCGGTTGAAGGCCGTGGCGATGCGTTGATCGAGCGTCGCGTTGGGCAAAAGATCGCCCGCCAGTTGTTCGATGATGAATTGATCGAAGGGCTTGTTCCGGTTGAACGCCTCGATCACCCAGTCGCGCCAGGGCCAGGCGCTGCGGTCGCCGTCGACCTGATAGCCGTTCGTGTCGGCGTACCGCGCCGCGTCCAGCCATCGCGCCGCCATTCGCTCCCCGTAACGCGGGCTTGCAAGCAGGCGATCGACGACCTTTTCGTAAGCATTCGGCGATTTGTCGCCGAGGAAATCATCAATCTCACGCGGCGTGGGCGGCAGTCCCGTCAGATCAAGGGACACCCGGCGAATCAAGGTCGCGCGATCCGCTTCAGGCGCGGGCTGTAGCCCTTCGCGTTCCAGCCGCTCCAACACGAAATAATCGATCGCGTTCTTCGGCCAATCTCCATTTTTTACCTGCGGCAATGATGGTCTTTCCGGCGCGACGAACGCCCAGTGCTTACCCCACTTCGCGCCTTGTTTGATCCATTCGATCAGCAGATCGATCTCCGCCCGCGACAGGCTGTGGCCGGAATCAACTGGCGGCATGCGCATCGCTTCA
>DASUFM010000355.1:0-2175 GCA_036274535.1 Blastocatellia bacterium | reverse complement strand
AAGACGCCAAGCAGGGAAGGCCGTCAACCAATCCGATGCTCGAATGCACAATCCCGACGGCTTACGACGATTCGATCGCGCCGCCCGGCAAACACATCATGTGCATATTCGCCCAATACGCGCCCTATACGCTCAAGGACGCCGCCTGGGATCAGACTATGAAAGATCGATTCGCCGATCGATGCATTGACGCTCTGGCTGAATACGCGCCGAATATCAGGGACATCATTCTGCATCGCCAGGTGATTTCAGCGCTGGACATGGAACGGGAGTACGGGCTGACCGGCGGCAATATCTTTCACGGCGAGATGGATCTCGACCAGTTGTTTTTCATGCGCCCGGCGGCCGGCTGGGCGAAATATCGAACCCCGATCCGGAACCTTTATTTATGCGGGTCGGGGACGCACCCGGGCGGAGGCGTGATGGGAGCGCCAGGATTTAACGCCGCGCGCGAGATAATGCGCGATTTGAAAAGATGAAAACGATCATTTTGCTGACGCTCTCGAATATCTTTATGACTTTTGCCTGGTACGGGCATTTAAAACATCGGGGCGCGGTTCTTTGGAAAGTTATTCTGATAAGCTGGCTGATCGCGCTGCCTGAATATTTCTTTCAGGTCCCGGCAAACCGTATCGGAAGCTATCAATTCTCGGCGGCCCAGTTGAAGATGATTCAGGAGGTGATCACGCTCGTGATCTTCTGCGTGTTTTCGGTCTTCTATCTCAAGCAGGGCCTCAAGTGGAATTACCTGGTGGGATTCGCCCTGATCCTCACCGCCGTCTTCTTCGTTTTCAAGGAATGGTAATTATTTGAAGTCGCGCATACCATTCGCTAACCTCACACACTGGAGAGATTATGGACGCATCAACAATAGGATTCGTGGTTCTCGCGATCATCGTCCTT
Source organism: Blastocatellia bacterium (assembly GCA_036274535.1). Lineage (GTDB taxonomy): Bacteria > Acidobacteriota > Blastocatellia > RBC074 > RBC074 > JAJVID01. The sequence continues at coordinate 1,272 of DASUFM010000355.1, read as the reverse complement.
CTGATCATCGCGCGCGTTGTTTACCGCCTGCTGCTTGGCCATGGGATGACCGAGACGCTGATTGACAAGGACAACAAGGCCGCCGCGGTTTCGCTGGCCGGGTTCCTGCTCGGCGTGATTCAGGTGGTCATTCCGGTTTTGACCGGGCCGAGCCACTCGTTCTGGGCCGACGTTAAAGGCGTCGCGGCTTATGGCGTTGGCGGCATCATCGCGATGGCCGTGGCCGGCGTGATCTTCGAGCAATACAGCCGATGGGTCGGCGCTCCGCTGCGCGAAGAGATCGCCAAGGGCAACCTTTCGGCGGGGATTATTGACGGCGCGATCTTCTTCGCTTCGAGCCAGATCGTGGCCGGCGCCCTGAGCGGAGACGGCGGCTCGATTGTCCCGACGTTGATTTTCTGGGCCGCGGGCGTCGTCGCTCTGATCGTTTTCACCCACATCTTCCGCTCGCTCACTTCGTATGATGACGCTGAATCAGTCAAATCGAACAACGTCGCGGCCGCGCTCGGTTGCGCCGGATTGATCATCGCGATAGGAATTATGGCCGGCTACGCCGTGGCGGGAACTTTCACCGACTACGCTCAGGGCTTCCAGGATTTCGGACTGATGATGCTCGCGACTGTAGTTCTCTATCCCGTGCGGCAGATCGTCGTCCAGATGCTGTTTCTGGGCGGCGGCTTCAGTTTCCGCAATGGCAGACTCGATCATGAGATCGCTCAGGACCGCAACGTCGGCGCTGGTTTGCTCGAAGCAGTCGGTTATATTGCCACGGCGCTGGTGGTGACTCGGCTTTTTTGAAAAATAGGACGGATAAGACAGATAGGACAAATAGGACCTATATTGAGGAGGTACCATGCCCAAAATTAAAAGCCTGGCTGTTTTGACAGCCTTGGCGCTTTTCTTGGTTGTCAGCGCGCGAGCGCAGGAGGCTACGCCGCTTACGTCGAAGTTCGATGAATACCTGAGTGCGGCGGCCAAACAGGGCTTTACGGGTTCGGCGCTTGTCGCGAAGGACGGCAAGGTGATTTTCAGTAAAGGCTACGGAATGGCCAACGACGAGTGGGATATTCCGAACACGCCTCAGACCAAATTCCGTTTGGGTTCGATCACCAAGCAGTTCACAGCGGCCTCGATCCTGTTATTGCAGGAACGCGGCAAACTCAGCGTACAGGACCCTATCTGCAAATTCTTCGACAATTGCCCCGACGCCTGGAAAGAGATCACGATTCATCATCTGCTCAGGCACACCAGCGGCATCCCGAACTTCACCAG
>DASUFM010000354.1:0-3585 GCA_036274535.1 Blastocatellia bacterium | reverse complement strand
AATGGACTTTGCGCAAGGCTTCGAGGCGCGGGATCAGATTGCAGCGCGCGATGATTTCATCGGGCAGGGATTCGGCGGCGCCTTTTTCGATATTGTTGAGCAGGTGATGAAAGATCGAGCGCAATTGCCGCGTGCGGAAATCGCCTAGCTTGCGATAGACCGGCACGCGCCGCGCGGTGTGGATGGCCGACGTTTCGGGATCGTCGTCGTCGTCGGTCAGCAGCTCGTACTCGGGATTTTCGACCTCGTAATATCCTTTGTACTTGTTCAGTTTCCATTGGCCGTAAAGGATCACGCGCGAGCCGCGTTGAAAGACTCTGTTGAGATAAATCTGGTTCCACCAGTAAGCTCGAACCTGCGACTCTCCGTCCGTGGCGATGAACTCGTACATCTTCAACCGTCCGCCTTTTAGCGGAATGATCCCGCCCACCCGCACCATCACCTCTACAGAAGCCGTCTGCCCGTCCTGCAACTGCGAGATGCGCGCCAGATTCGACCGGTCTTCGTAACGCATCGGCAAATAATGCAGCAGGTCTTCGACATTCGCGTCGCGCGGGTCCGGCTTCGCGGAGATAGAGGCGATCTCAGCCGCGAGGCCGTGGGCGGTCTTTTGGCCGACGCGCGGCAGGCCGTGATGGTGAAGTTCCACGAGTGGAGTGTTGAGTGTCAGCACAGTTATGGTAGTGGGACAATTTGCCGAATTGTCCCACTCATGCGATCTGGTCAATAATGATCCGCCTGTCATCCCCGCCAAGGTCCGAAATCACGACCTTATATGCGTTCGGAATCGCAAATGCCCCCAGGCGCTCCGGCCATTCTATGACAACGACCGTTCCCGGCTCTTCAAGCATCTCCTCCAATCCAAGATCGTAAACCTCATTCGCTCCGCCCGCAATGCGATACAGGTCCAGATGGTATAGGCGCATCCGGCCGCCGTGGCGATTGACCATTGTGAATGTAGGGCTGTTGACTTCGGCGGGGTCGATATCCAATCCGGCGCCGAGGCCCTTGGCGAAGACCGTCTTGCCCGCGCCCAGATCGCCCTGAAGCAGAAAGACCGCCGGTTCGTCGATCGCCTCGCCGATGCGATAAGCGAGGTCGAAGGTCTCTTCAGCGGAGCGCGTGACGAACTGTCCGGTTGGAATCGTTGACATCAGATCGTTGAGATTGAGTTTGCCTGGTCGCGCTCGGCGTCGCCGCCGACCTTCAAAATCGCCTCACTCAGATTGGCGATGATGTCGGAAGCGACGAGCGGGCGCATGCCGAGTTTGTCGGCCGCCAGATCGCCGGCGAGGCCGTGCAAATAAACCGCGGCGATGGTCGCTTCAAAAGGCTCGGACGGGCGCTGCGCAAGCAGTCCCGCGACGAGGCCGGTCAGAACGTCGCCGGAGCCGGCGGTCGCCATTCCCGCGTTGCCCGTCGGATTGACGTAAACCTGGCCGCCGGGCGAGACGATTATCGTGCGGCTGCCTTTCAAAACAGTGATGACCTGATGCTTCGTCGCAAATTCGCGCGCGACATCGATTCGGCCGGCGACCACCTCGGCGTTCGTCCACCCTGTCAGCCGCGCCATCTCTCCCGGATGCGGCGTGACGATGATTGGCGCGTCATCCCAGCCTTTTAAATCTTCGGGCCAGGGCGCCAGCGCGTTCAATCCGTCCGCGTCAATGACCATCGGCGCGGTCCGATTTTCCACCATCTCGCGCACGAAAACTCGCGTGCTGTCGTCTCTTGAAGAAAGTCCGGGGCCGATGGCGATCACTGTGCGCTTCTTCGCAAGCTGCAGCGCATGGTCCACGGCGTCGCTCGAAATCGCGCCGTCCAGAGTTTCGTCCAGGGCTTCGGTCATCACCTCGGTTCGCGCCTGAGTGACCAGCAGCGGCTGGGCCGACTGCGCCGTGGCCACGGTGACGAGTCCCGCGCCGGCTCGCAGGATCGTTTCAGAAGAGAGCGCCGCCGCGCCGGTTTTCCCGCGCGAACCTGCGATCAACAACACATCGCCGACCGATCCTTTGTGCGCGTCAGCCGGCCTGCGGGAAGCTTCCAGCCATTCCGCAATCGCCTTTTCTTCGACCAGATGAAGGTGTCCCGATTCCTCATCGATCAGCCAGTCCGGCGTGCCGATCGGCGCGACAACTAGTTTGCCGTTGGATTCCGAGGCGGGCGCCAGGATGTTGCCGATTTTGGGGGCGGTGAATGAGACCGTCAGATCCGCGATAACGTGCGGGCCGATGATCTGTCCCGTATCGGAGGACAAACCTGATGGAATGTCCACCGCGACGATTGTGGCGGTCCCCATGTGATGATTGATCGATTCGATCGCTTTCGCGTATAAACCTTCGGCAGGGCGCGCCAGCCCCGTGCCGAATAACGCGTCAATCACCACATTAGCGCCGTCGGAAATGTAAGAGGCTTCTTCTTCCTCGGTAATTTCCTGAACTGAGAGCCTGGGGAGGAAGTTCGCGCGCTTGCGTTCCTCTTCGTATATTTGACTGATAATGTCGAAATTCATTCGCGCCTCGCCCTTTGTTTCGGCGATTTTGCCGAAAATATAAACGCTGACGAGCGGCGCGCCCCTCATCCATAACAGGCGGGCCACAACAGCCCCGTCACCTCCATTGTTGCCCTTGCCGCAAAAGACTGAAAAGACACTCTTAGCAATCGGCTTCCCATGCTCGATAATGGCTTCGACCACTCGCGCGCCCGCTGTTTCCATCAGTGTGGGGTATGGAATGCCACAGCGCTCGACGGTCAGCCGGTCGATCTCGCGCATCTGTTGTGAGGTTAATATTTTCATCGCGCGCTCATTATCCAAAAAGAGTGTGGAGTGGCGCAACGCCGCTTGCGCTCAGAGCGATAAATTGGCGAATATTACGCCGTCATTACCGCATCAGTTGCATCTATGCAGGTTAACCAAGTCTTCCATCCCCACAACAACGCGGATAATTCTTGGAAGACCAACAGTTCAAATTCAATCATTCCACGGAGAAGTATTGCGCGTGGTTTCCCATAATTGGGTCCCTTGAGGCCCCGCTCGATACAATTTCGCGGATTTGAAACGAAGAGGAGTTTATGAAAAATCGTCTGAAGATTCATACCGCCTGGGCAACCTGGGGATTTGCTGTGGCAGCGTTGTTGCTGGCGCAATTCGGCTGCTCATCTAAATCTGAAAACGCGGCGACCACTCAACCCAGTCCCTCGCCCAGCGTAGTCGCGGCTCTGACATCGGCCTCGCCGACGCCTGAAGCGAGTCCGGTCACGGCGAGTGATCCGGGCGCTGTCGCTTCAACCGCGCCGGCTGGTTCAAGCTCCGCGCCGAACACCCCGCCGCCGCCGCCTCGCGTATTCACGATTCGCGCGGGCACGCCCATTGCGATTTACACGGCCAAGACTCTCTCCACCAAGCACGACAAGGACGGCGATCGTTTTACCGCCAGTCTGGCGCGCCCCATCGTCGACCGCGATTGGGTGATAGCCAGGAAGGGCGCAACGGTCGAAGGAGTGATCGTCAACTCTGATCCCGGCGGCAGGGTGAAGGGGCGGGCCTCGATGACGGTCAAATTGCGCAGCCTGCAACTTTCCGAC
>DASUFM010000353.1:0-2900 GCA_036274535.1 Blastocatellia bacterium | reverse complement strand
ATCAGCAGTTTCACGCCCCACATCGCCAGCAGCCAGCCGATCGCTCCGCCGCTGAGCGCCAACAGCAGGCTTTCCGTCAGCAGTTGTCGCAGGATGCGTCCGCGACCCGCGCCCAGCGCCGCGCGGATGGCGATCTCTCTGCGCCGCGTCGTCGCCCGCTGAAGCAATAGGTTCGCCACATTCGCGCAGGCGATCAGCAGCACGCAACCGACGGCGCCGAACATCAGCAGCAGCCCCAGTCGCACATTGCGAACCACTTCCTCATGATACGGAACGACTCTGGCGCGGGAGTGGGCGAAGTCGCTGAGGGTCTGCTGTCTCGCCAGATTGTTCACAATGACTCTTAACGAGGCTTCCGCCTGCGGCTCAGTAACATTCGGTTTGAGACGGCCGATGACGCTGAAGGCCGGATAACCGCGAGCAGCGGTGATCGGGGCGCTGCCTTCCGCGTCTACCGCCAGACTCAACCACAGATCAACCGGATCGCTCTGAATCGGAAACTTGAACCCGGCGGGCGCCACACCGGCGACTCTGTAACTCTGGTTATTGATCGTGACGTTCTTCCCGGCCACATTCGGATCGGAATTGAAGCGGTTCTGCCAGAGACTGTGACTCAGGATCACGGCGCGATTGCCTGCCTGATCTTCTTCGGGCGTGAAACTGCGGCCGAGTTGCGGAGTCACGCCGAGCAGGGAAAACAGTTCCGCCGTCACCCACACGCCGCTCAAATTCACCGGATCGCCTTGATCGGTCAACGTGCAATCTCCGCTGCGCCAGGCGGCCATCCGCTCGAAGACTGTTTGCTGTGCGCGAATATCCGCGAAATCCGGGAAAGAGAGCCCGGACCTGTCCCCATCGGCGGAGGATCGGTATACTCTCACGAACCGCTCCGGTTCGTGAAACGGCAGCGGTTGCAACAATACCGCATTGACGACGGTGAAGATCGCCGTGTTCGCTCCGATGCCGAGCGCCAGCGTGAGCGCGACCACCGCGGTGAAGCCGGGGCTCCTGAGCATCATCCACAGCCCGTAGCGCAAATCCTGCGCGAGCGTCTCCAGAATTCTAAAACTCCACATATCGCGACTCTCCTCATAGAGCAATGATTGATTGCCGAACTGCCGCCGCGCCGCATACCACGCATCTTCCGGCGATACGCCGGCGGCGAGATTTTCTTCCGCCTTCATCTCCAGGTGGAACCGCATCTCCTCTTCCAGTTCGCGGTCGAATCTATCTCGCCGCAAGTAGAAGAACAGCCTGCGCCAGACTTGTAATAGCTTGTCCATCATACGATTCAGACTCACGTCGGTTGCACAACGCGCAGGATCGCTTCCAACACGCGCTCGAAGTCGGCGACCTCCTGCTTGAGTCGCTTCCGCCCGGCGGGCGTCAACGTATATAGGCGGGCGCGACGGTTGTTCTCAGATTAACCCCACTCCGCTTTGACCCAGCCTTTGATCGCCAGGCCCTGATGGTGTTTGAAAATTAACTGCAACCACAATCAGTCGCCCCGCGTTGCGCTCGATAGTCTTGAGGATAAGCATCTCCAGCGTTCCCGGAACCAGTTCGGTTTTCTTTGCGTCAATCCCCATAGATGATCTTCCCATAGATAGAGTATGGGGAAAGTACGCATGTTTGATGGCTCTGTCAAGCCGCGCTGGAGGAATTAATCCTCCTCTTCAGCGCGTCCGTGGGCGAAGCGCCCAGCGCCATTCGAATACCGATTTCGTGTGTGCGCTGCGATACGGCGTAGGCCAGCACGCTGAACAATCAGATGGAAGCGAGTTGTTGCGCGAGCAAGCCGAAGAGCGTGACTAGCTTGGCAAAAAGCCGTTCCATCCGCAGCGTTTCGTCCGCTTGTTCAATCTGCGTTTTGACGCTGCGAAGCGGCAGGGTTTCATCCACTTCGCGCATAGCCTGCCGGACGGCGGCAATCATCGCTTTCGGGTCGCCGTCGGCGCACAGTTCGAAGTTCGCTTCCGGTATGACGTTGGCAGCCTGTCGCCACGGCAGGTAAATCGTTGGCGGCGCGTCTTCGCGTTGCCTGGCATATTGCGCGTCCTTGACGAGGCCGACGATTTCCATTTCATCCGGCTTTTTCGGATTGAACGCGAAGCGTTTGCCAATCGGATTTTCATTCGGAAAAAACTGGTTGGCGAAGGTTTGATTGACGACAACGACTTTGGGCGCGCGCTCGTTATCCTGCCGACTGAAAGCGCGTCCGGCCAGCAGCGGAATTTCCATCGTCTCCAAAAAGTTTTCGCGCCCATGCAGCTGGAGAGAATGTCAATGTAGAAATTGGGCAATTGAGCGGATCGAATTGATTGAGCCATATACCGCCAACACGAATAACAGCCCCATTACCGCATTCTCCCACCAGCGATTGCGATACTTTGCGCCAATGAAGCGAGCGCTGCCAGTGATCCACCACAACCCGCCTGCCAACAGCGGCAACAACACGACCTGGGCGCTATTGGCGATCAACGTCAGCGTAATGAAATCCGGCATGCCGGGGATCGTCCAAACTAGAGGCGAAACCAGACACCAGACCGCAATCCAACGATACAACGGACACTGTTGATAATCGGCTTGAATCGGCGCAGTTCCGGCTTGCCAGCGCAGGTAGGCGTGGCTGCCCATGAACGCCAGACCTGCGGCGACTCCCAGCGCCGAGGTGTACGCCGCCGCAAAAATGCCCAGATAAAATAGCGCGCCGCCGCTTCGTCCTAACAGCGCGCTCAGCAAGCGCGGCAGGTCGTCCAGCGTCTTGATTTGTTTGTCGGGGTAGAGCAGTTCCGCGCCCAATGTCCACACGGCTAGATTGAGCGCGATCATCACCACGATTGCCAGAAGAAAATCGTAAAACTGCACGCGACGATATTGCGGCCCGCGCCAACCTTTGG
>DASUFM010000352.1:0-11766 GCA_036274535.1 Blastocatellia bacterium | reverse complement strand
CCCTGGGGCTCCCGGTCACGGCGTGGGCGTTCCTCGCGCTCAGCAGAAGACGATCGAAGGTCGTCATGGCGGTCGTGGTCCTGGCGATCTTCGCTTATCACACAAGGGATCAGGTCGCCGAAACGGTCTCCTGCGTAATCGATGAATCCATGAGAATGGACGTCGGCGCCTATCTCAAGGATGCGCATAAAAATGATCCCGGCTTCCGTATCTATTGCGACGATAGTAACGTGCGATTTCTCTCGGGCCTTCCGCACAATAAATTCCTGACCGCTTCAAGTCTGCCTTCCGATCCCGACGCGATACTCAGGAAGTTTGACGAAGCCGGCGTGAAATATGTGGTTTGCACAAACTGGGAGGCTTCTACCGTAACGAAGTTGTTCCCCAAACTCCGCAAAGGGGAGGGCGACGATGTCTTCCATCCGGTTACGCATGCTCGCTCAAAACACTCAGGATTGGAGTTCTGGGTTTACCGGTTTCGATAGCCGGCGTCGGCGCCGGTTTTCAAAATTTCACTGGCTGCCCGGAAACGGCCGACTCGTAAAGCCCGACCACAAGCTCCAACGACTTTCTTCCTTCCCTGCCGTCGATCATCGGCGCGCGGTCTTCGATCACGGCCCGCATCATGTCTTCGATCTGGAGGCGGTGGCCCTCGTTTGAGATGGCTGCCGGGTTGGCCGAGCCGTCAGTGATCTGTTCGCCGCCGACGGCCTCTGCGTCCTCGCCGTCAATCGCCCAACAACTTATCGCGTCGCCGTCCAGGATTATCGTGCCGCGTTCGCCGGAAATCTCGAGGCGGCGTTTGAAGCCTGGTTTCACGGACGTCGCGGCTTCGATGACGCCGAGCGCGCCGTTATTAAACCGCAGGCCGGCGACCAGAGTGTCCTCGCCTTCGATCTGCGGATAGCGCAGCGCGGCTTTCATGGCGAATGCGGCGTCAACCGGTCCCATCATCCATCGCAGCAAATCAACCGTGTGGATCGCCTGATTGATCAACGCGCCGCCGCCGTCCATCGCCAGCGTGCCATGCCATGAGCCGGCGTAATATTCCGGCGACCGGTACCACTTCACATAAGCGTCGCCGATCATCAATCGTCCGAGCCTTCCCTCGTCAATCGCCTGTTTGATCATTTGTACGGGCGGCAGGAAGCGCGATTGAAAGATCACGCCGAGTTTGACTCCGGCGGCGTCGCAGGCTTCGATCAACGCATCGGCTTTTTCAAGAGTGGTGTCGATCGGCTTTTCGACCAGTATGTGGATGCCCGCGCGCGCGGCGGCGGCGCCCTGTTCCGCATGCGCCCCGTTCGGCGTGCATATGTTGACGATCCGCAATCCCGGATGATCCAGAAACCGTTCGTAATCGGTGTAACCGGCGGCGCCGAATTTCGCCGCGAATTCGGTCACGCGCTTTTCATCGCGCGCGCATACGGCCAGCAGACGCGCTCCCTCGATCGAGGCGATAGCCTCAGCCTGAACTTTTCCGATCATCCCACAACCCACAATGCCGAATCCGATTTCTGTCGTCATTTTTTCCTTCTTGAGATTTGAGAATCAAGATTGCACAATCACAACGCGCAATCAAACAAATGGAGAACACTTATGCCAATCACCATCGCCGGTTTTCATCATGCCGGATTCCTGATAACCGACGTAGAACGCGCAGCCCGCTTTTATGAAGGCGCGCTCGGGCTAAAAACTTTGCCGCGTCCCGATCTGGGATTCCCCGGTCGCTGGTACGACCTGGGCGCCGGACAGCAGCTTCATCTGATGAGCGTCGCCGGTATGCCGGGCCATGCGGACCCGCCGCGCCACGACCGCCACATCGCGCTCAGCGTTCCCGACGTTCAGGCGACGGAACAACAACTGCGCGAAATGGGAATCGAGATCAGTTACGGCAGCGGGCGCGCGGGCAATCCGCAACTCTTCATACGCGACCCTGACGGCAACACAATTGAACTGCGCCCAGTATAAAACGATACTGCCACAGAGACGGAAAGAACAAGTCGCGACATGATCTCTCCGTCTCTTCATCATTAACTTCTATGTAGCTGCGGTGACTCCGTGGCTTTGTGTTATAGTTCGTGCGCCGCGCCCATTGTAGTGGACGGCGACAATCGAATTCATCACTAGAATAATCACCCACACAGATCGAAATAAATCCTCGCGCGACTTTACATCGCGTGGTGAGGCTCCATATGTCCAAATATAAGCGCATCGCTTCGCTCAAAACCGCCGACGATTTCGCGAATTATATCGAGATAGCCGGCGTCGATCTCCAGTTCGACCGTGAACTTCAACACGGAGCGGGTTCGCCGCTGGGACAGGCGTATCAACTCGACGGCTTCAAGATCGGCAATCGCTTTTGCATTCTGCCGATGGAAGGCTGGGACGGAACGGAAGACGGCAAGCCGTCAGAATTGACCATCCGCCGCTGGCGCCGTTTTGGCGAGAGCGGGGCGAAATTAATCTGGGGTGGCGAGGCGGTGGCCGTTCGACACGACGGGCGCGCGAATCCTAATCAATTGATGTCCTCGGATGAGACGTCGGCCGATCTCGAAAATCTGCGAAAGATTCTGGTCGCGGCGCACGAAGAGAAATGCGGCGCCAGCGACGATCTGCTCGTCGGATTGCAGCTCACGCATTCGGGGCGCTTCGCGCGGCCCAACGACAAAAAGAAACTCGAACCGCGCATCCTTTACCACCATCCGATACTGGATCGCAAATTCAACATCTCGCCGGATCACGCCTGTCTGACCGATTCGGAGATCGACGACCTGATCGGAGACTTTGTCAGGGCCGCCGCGCGCGCCAGAGACGCCGGCTTCGCCTTCATTGATTTGAAACACTGCCATGGCTATCTGGGCCACGAATTTTTGAGCGCGACCACGCGCGAAGGACGCTATGGCGGATCGTTTGAAAACCGCACGCGATTCCTGCGCGAACTCGTGGCGGGCGTGCGCCGCGACGCGCCGGGCCTGATGATCGGCGTAAGGTTGAGCGCCTTTGATATCCTGCCGTTCAAAATGGGCGATGACCGGCGCGGGGTTCCCGAACATCACGACGGCCTTTATCCACATGCGTTCGGAGGCGACGCCGTGGACCCGCTGAAAGTAAATCTGACCGAGACCTTTCAGTTTTTCGATCTGCTCGGCGAGTTGAAAATCAAGCTCGTCTGCGTTTCCGCGGGCAGCCCCTATTACAACCCGCACATTCAACGCCCCGCGCTCTTCCCGCCTTCCGACGGCTATGAACCGCCCGAAGACCCGCTGGCCGGCGTCGCGCGCCTGCTCGAAGCCGGCGCCGAATTGAAGGCGCGCTATCCGCAGATGTGCCTGGTCGGAACTGGCTACACCTATTTGCAGGATTGGCTGCCGAACGTCGGACAATATTACGTCCGCGAAGGAAAAGTCGACTTTGTCGGATTGGGGCGGATGGTTCTGGCTTATCATGATCTCCCGTACGACGTGGTCAACGGCCTCCCGCTTCAAACGAAGCGGCTGTGCCGCACGTTCAGCGATTGCACCACAGGGCCGCGCAACGGCCTGGTCTCGGGTTGTTATCCCCTGGATCCGTTTTACAAGGAACACCCGGAGGCCGGGCGCCTAAAAACTGTGAAACAGCAATTGAAATAGGCCCATGGCAGAAAACGTAGTACTCGATAAGTCCTACACGTTCGCCCTGCGAACAGTGAGATCGTACAAGTATCTGACCGAAGTCAGGAAAGAATATATTATCAGCAGGCGGTTGCTGGCTGACGGAACCGACCTCGGAGCGCATGTTAAAGCAGCGCAGGAAGCTGACGGCAGATCCAACTTCATCCATGAAATGAGCGCGGCCCTGCAAAAAAGCTCCAGAGTCGAATTCTGGCTGCGGCTTTTGCGCGACAGCGACTTCCTGAATGAACAAGAGTTCGATTCGATGCATTCAGACAATCAGGAACTGTTCAGTCTGCTGACCGCCATCGTCAAAACGTCGAGAAGCCGCCAGTAACCGAACAACCGCATTCTACATTTTACATTCTCACTTCTCCATTCTTTGGCAGATAGGTATTAGTATGGCTAGCCACTGCCTGAAAATTAAGAATAGAGGATTGAGAATGGAGAATGGTTCTTCCCTCAAAAAAACTTCGCCCCTCCAAACAAAACGCGATTGCCGAATCATCTTCAATGGTGAGTGGCCTCGTTTGAATTTTAATCTCTAATCCGGAACGAGAAATCTTTGGACGATAGACAGGTTATCGATAATTTTCTGCTGACAGGCGCAGATGAGGACTTCTGCATGCTGTTCGAGGCCGTTTATCCGCGCGTGCGCCGCTACTTTCTGCTGCGCGGAATCGAGGCGGGAGAAGCGGAGGAACTGGCGCAGGATGTAATGGTCATCGTCTATCAGCGCGCCAGCGAGATAAGGGAGAAGGAGTTTTTCAACGGGTGGCTCTTTAAGGTGGCGAAGAACGAGCTGGCGCGTTTCTGGCGGCAGCGGCAAATACGCAACCGAATCGCCGAGATGGAGCCGCTCGAAGACGAAATGGCGGAGCAATTGATGACCGAAATGCAGGTTGCCGAATCGTCAGATTTCGCCGAGTGGGTGAGTTATCTCGAACCGGCGGAGCGCGACATCATCATTCTCCGATTCGTCGAGGAACTCAGTTACGAAGAATTGGCCATGGCGCTCAGAATTCCGATCGGCACGGTCAAATGGCGGCTCTTCAACGCCAAGAAGAAGCTGGCCCCGATTATAAAAGCTTTGCTGCCAGCGTCCGCGCGGCGGATCAAATAGACCTGGGTGAAATATGACGCATGTATTTTCCGAAGAAGAGTGGAACGATTACATCGAAGGCGAGGTTGATGACGAGACGCGAGACCGTTTCGAGGCTCACCTCATCGGCTGTCTGAGCTGCTGGAAGTTTTACCAGCGGATGGCTAACGCGACGCAGGCTTTGCGCGTGAGCGGCGCGGGGATGCGCGCCGTCTTCGCCCTTCAGGACCGGCAGTTGAGTTCCGGATTGCGCGCCGTCTTCGCGAAGATAGATGAGACGGAGGCGGCCAGGCGGGACCGGCCTCGCCGCCTGATTCAACAGAGATTGGACGCGCTGGCGGCCGTGATGGCGCCGATGTGCGGCTCGCAAACGGCGACCAAGGCGCTGCGCGCGGCCGCGCTAGTGTCGCCTGCGCGTTCGCTCGAACGCGTGACTGAAGACAACTGGACATCGTTTCTGACGAGTTTGAAGCCCATCGCCGACGTGATGTGCGGTGAAACCGGCGCGCGGCTGATTTGGGAAAGCGGACAATTCTGAGATGGTGGTTGATGATTGGCATAAAAGCAATTCGCTTTTTACCAACCACCAACCACCAGCCACCAACCACCATTTTATGATCGCAGCGCGGATTACGCCAAAAGTCGTCTGGTTCGGGTTGGCATTCAACCTTTGCGCCTGGCTGGCCTGCAATCTGCCCTGGCGGGCGGGGATGGCGGAGCGCCATTGGGCGGCCGAAGGCGCGATCAGGACGGGGTTCCTGGTCATTGCCTATGGAATGGCTTTGGCGCTCAACCTCGAAATCGCCACGGAACACAGGCAGACGCAATGGTTGCGATTCGCGTGGATGGCGCTTGCGGGTAACGCCGCCATATCCATCGTCAGAATGGTCGTTGAAAGCTCGCTGTTCAATCTGATCTGGCCCGGCTACACGGATGGGCCGTTGTGGGGATTGTTGCAACATCTGGCGATCGCGCCGGCCAACGCTTTTATGCTTTTCGGTCTGGTGGCCATGTGGTGGGCTTACAATCAGGTCGGATTGGGCTTCGCCGTCGAGAAGCGCGATTACGCCGCGATCGCCGCGGTGCTGGGGTTGCTGGTCGGATTGCTGGTCTTCCGCGAAGGATTGAGCCAGGCTCATTCGCCTTACGCCGTGAGCCGGTGGCTGCAACTGATCGGATTTGCGTTGCTCGCATTCAGCGCCGCCGCCAGCCTGGCGACGCATCGAATGGCGATGCAGATGGGCGGCGGAAAACTGGCGGTCGCCCTGCGATTTCTGTCTCTTTATGCGCTGCTGCGCGGCGCGCTGGTCTTCGTTCAAGCCGGTCAGAGAATGACCCTGATGGATGGACAGCAGCCCAGCGGCCCATATTCGGTCTTCATGGAACTTTGCTGGCAGTCTGTGCCGTGGATTGCGGCGTTGGCGGCGGCTTACCGCGCCGAGATGACCGTTCACGCGGCTCGTGAACTCGAACACCAACGCGCCACGAAAGCCATTCTGGCTTCGGCGTAATTTATACACCCGAAAAACAAACTTACTTAGACACACAGGCTCGATAACCAACCTGATTTATATATTCGCGCCTTAAGGCCTTGCTGGGATGTCAGGCGCTTTCATCGGAGTGTCGTCAGGTTGTAATAGAGACGCAAAATCCCGCGTCTTCACGTTCGGCGCTCGTTCATAACAACAGGCACAACATTCGGAGGGATGTATGATCCGCAGAATTACCTTATTCGCGGCGCTGCTTCTGGCCATTGTTTATAGTGGCTTCAGTAGCGGCGCGCTTGCGCAAACCATCACCGGACGTATTTCCGGCACGGTCACCGACGTAAGTGGAGCAGCGGTTCCCGGCGCGACAGTTAAGATAACCAATGAAGCGACCCAGCTGACCCGCAGCGTAACTGCTGATTCAGACGGTTTTTACGTCGCGACCAACCTGCCGGTCGGCAATTACAGCGTGACAATCGAACACCAGGGATTCAAGAAAGCGGCGAAGACAGGTTATAACCTGGTCGCCGACGGACGCCTGACAGTGGATTTCGCCCTGGAAGCCGGCTCGGTCACGGAATCCGTCGAGATCGTCGCTTCCACCGGCGAGACGGTCAATTCGACATCAGGCGAACTCGCGCGCGTGATTGATCGGGCGCAGGTGCAGGAACTGGCGCTCAACGGGCGCAACTACCTGCAGTTGACGACGCTGATTCCGGGCGCTCCGCTTACCACTGACGACCCACTGGCGCTGATGACGGATCTGGGCGTGAATCAGCCGATCAACGGCAATCGCGGCAACGCCAACTCGCTGACGGTGGACGGCGGCTTCAACCTCGACTCCGGAAGCAATAACAGCCAGATCAACAACGTAGGCATCGACTTCATTCAGGAAGTCAAGGTTCAGACCTCGAACTTCTCGGCCGAGTACGGCCGCAATTCCGGCGCGTCGATCAACGTCGTGACGCGCAGCGGCGGCAACGAATTCCATGGCAGCGCCTTCGAGTTCCTGCGCAACGACAAACTCGACGCCAATAACTTCTTCAACAAAGCGCGGGCGGTTGAAATCAAGAAACCTTCGCTTCGCTACAACGATTTCGGCTGGAGCTTCGGCGGGCCGATCATCAAGGACAAGTTCTTCTTCTTCGGCGGAATGGAATGGAAAAAGATCCGGCGCTTTACCGCCTCGACCGGGCGCACTGTCCCGACTCAGGCTGAGCGTAACGGCGATTTTTCCTTCCGCCTGCGTGGTCCCGACGGCGTTGTCGGAACCGCCGACGACGGCGTATTGCGCAATCCGGCCTTTTCCAGCTCTCTCTGCAAGGCGCCGGTCATCACCAACGGTGTAATAACGACTCCCGCCATCCGCACAGGCTGTTTCCAGGGCAACATCATTCCGTCAAATCTGATCACCGCCGACGGCAGAGCCCTGGCCAATGTTTATACGGCCATGGCAGGCCGCGCCGTCTCCTACACGGATACGCCCACAAGCAACAATGCGGTTTATCAGGAGCCGAATCCATTCAATGTTCGCCAGGAGATTCTTCGCCTGGACTACAAATTCAACGACCGGCACTCGATTTATGGGCGCTATCTGAACGACCACTATCTCCTGATCGCGCCGTTCGGCACCTTCATCGATTCGCAGCTGCCCACGATCCCGACTGAACGCCGTCGTCCGAGTCCCAGCTATCAGGTCGGGCATACCTGGACGATTACGCCGACTCTGATCAACGACGCGAAGGTCAACGCCTCCTGGAACGGCCAGCGCATTCCGCCGGTCGGCGACGCATGGATGCGTTCGACCTATGATTTTGCTTTCCAGCAGCTCTTCACGGGCGGCGGGCGCTTTGAAAATAGTATTCCGGATGTGACCGTCAGCGGCTTTGCCGGTTGGGAAGGCGCGGCGCAATCCCTGCTTTCACCGACCACCGACATCGCGTTCAGCGACAACCTTTCCTGGGTGCGTGGCGCGCATACGCTCAAGACCGGCGTCCAGATCATTCGCAATCGCAAGGATCAAAACGGGCGCTCGCTCTATGCGGGCAACATAAGTTTCAATGCGAGCGGAAATTCGAACTCAACGGGGAACGCCTTCGCCGACGCCCTGCTGGGCAATTTCCGCACCTACAGCGAAGCCGCCGTTGACCAGATCGGATTTTTCCGGTTCTCGCAGACTGACGCTTACGTCAACGATAGCTGGCGCTTCAGTCGTAGCCTGAGCCTCGAACTCGGCCTGCGCTACGCGCATGTCAGCCCGACCTATACGCAAGCCAACAACATCGTCAACTTCGATCCGGCGCTGTACGATCCGGCTCAGGCGGTGACGCTCAACAGCAACGGAACGATTAACATGAGCAAGGGCGGCAACCGCTATAACGGTCTGATCATCGCCGGCGATGGCGTGCCGCAGGACGAATTGGGACGCGTTCCCAACGGCCAGGACCCGGCCGTGCTTGCCGTGCCGACAGGCGCTCCGCGCGGGCTGTATGACCCACAGAACGTGATCATGCCGCGCGTCGGTTTTGCGTATTCCCCGGGCGGCGACAACAAGACGGCGATTCGCGGCGGTTTCGGACTCTACTATGACAAACCCGAGGGCAACATAATCTTTTCAGCGGTCAACATCCCGCCCTTTACCAACAGCGCGCAGTTCGAGAACGGAAATCTGTCGAACATCAGCGGCGGAACTGCTTCGGCAGTAGCTCCTTTCGGCGAAATCCAGACGATCGATCCGAATCTGACGCTGCCCTACACGATGAATTACAGCCTCAGTGTGCAGCGCGAATTGCCGCTGGGGATATTCGGTGAAGTCTCCTATGTCGGCAACCAGGGCCGCCATCTGCTGCGACAACCGGACATCAACCAGGCGACGTTCGAAGCGCTCCGCGCCAACGCCGCGCTGTCATCACCGGTCGCCATCAATGCGCTTCGTCCATACAAAGGCTTTTCGCAGATTCGTATGCGCTTGAGCGATTCGAACTCGAACTACAACGCCTTACAGCTTTACGCCGCCAAGCGGAAGGGCGATCTGACCATGACAGTCAGTTACACGTGGTCCAAGGCCCTCGGAGACAGCAGCGGCAACGGCGATAACCAGGAGGATCCATTCAATAAGAGCTTCAACTACGGCCCGACCACCTTCGACCGCCGCCATATTTTCGTCACCACGTATACTTACCGGCTGCCGTTCTTCCGCAACGCCAACGGCTTCCTGAAAAATACGCTTGGCGGGTGGGAACTGAGCGGCATCACACGCTGGCAGACCGGACAGCTGTTGACGCCGTCAGGCAACAGTTCCATCGGATCGCGGCGCCCTGACGCTACGGGCCAGCCTGTCGAGGGGCCCGGCACGCTCCAGGAATGGTTCAACACGGATGCGTTTGTGAATCCCCCCAATGACCGCCGCGGCACGGCTGGGGTCGGCGTGATCCCAGGACCGGGCCGGCATTTGTGGGATCTTTCACTGCGCAAGCAGTTCTCGCTGACCGAGCGGTTCAATCTGCAATTCCAGGGCGATTTCTTCAACGCGTGGAATATTGTCAACCTGAACAATCCGAACACTGACGCGAACAGCGGCAGTTTCGGCGCGGTCAACGGCGCGGCGCCTGCTCGTAACATTCAACTCGGGCTCAGGCTGACATTCTAAATCAGACCAGGCAAGATTAGGTCAGTACCGCGACCGGTAAGGAGCGTCGCAAGGGCTGGATAACGCTCCCTACCGGTCGCGGTACTGACTCGGCGTACCAATATCGAATATGCGGACGGTAGAGAGATGACACAAAAACGAATCGTCTACGACGCGATAATTGTCGGTTCAGGCGCGGCGGGTGGAGTCGCCGCGCACGTTCTGGTCAACAAGGGACTCAACGTTCTGCTGCTCGAAATCGGCCCGAAGTGGGATCGCTATACGCAATTCCATACTGAGCATTCGTGGCCTTATGAGATGCCGTTTCGTGGGCTCGGCAAGCCAGGCCAATACAACGGGCTGTGGAAGGTCAGCGCCTACACCGAGCATTTATACGTCCACCCGTACGTCGACCGGTACGCCACCGCGCCCGGCACGGATTTTCACTGGACGCGCATTCACGCCGTCGGAGGTCGCACCAATACCTGGGCCCGCGTTTCCCTGCGGATGTCCGAATTCGATTTCAAGCCGAAATCGATGCAGGACGGCGCGGGCGAAGATTGGCCGATTTCATATCAGGACCTGGCGCGGTATTACGACAAGGCCGAAGATCTGATGGGCGTTTTCGGCACGCGCGAAGGATTGGCCGTCACGCCTGACGGCAATTATCACGCGCCGACTCCGCCGCCGCGCTGCGGCGAAGTCATGCTGGCCAAAGGCGGCAAAAAAGTGGGCATCCCCGTCATTCCCATTCGCAAAGCGATTCTGCTGCGCAATCGCGAGGGGCGTTCGGCCTGTCATTACTGCGGCAATTGCGATTACGGATGCCAGACGGCCTCGCGCTTCTCGTCGCTCGACACGATCATCCCGACGTTGATCGGGCGGAAGAATTTCACTCTGCGCACCGGCGCGGCGGTTCACCGCGTCCTGCTCGATCCGAAAACCGGCAAGGCGCAGCACTTCCGCCATCGCAAGGACGATCCTCGCTCCCTCGCGGCCGACGCAGTGTATGCGCTGTATGCCGATCGCAGCGGTCGCATCTGGGTCGGCAGCGATGGCGGCCTGAGCCGTTACGAGCCTTCGACGGGCGACTTCATCAACTACGGCGCGATGCCGGGCACCGGGCTCAGCGACGCGCGCATTCGCGCGATTCGCGAAGACCACACCGGCGTACTGTGGATCGGCACGCTCGGCGGCGGCCTCAATCGTCTCGATCCCGAGACGGCGCGCATCACCTCGTTTCGCCATCAGGCCAACGATCCGGCCTCGCTGAGCAGCGATCGCGTGCAGGCCATTCTCGAAGACGACGCGAACCGGCTGTGGGTCGCGACGCGCGACGGGCTGAATCTGTTCGATCGCGCTTCCGGGCGATTCGTCCGCTACGGGCGCGATGCGGACAGCCCGCAGACTCTGCGCGACCCCGACGTCATGTCGCTCCATCAGGATCGCGGCGGTGTGTTGTGGATCGGCACGCGCTGGGGCGGCGCCAGTCACTGGAATCCGAACAGCTGGCTGCTCGGCCACTATCGCAGCGCTGCCCTCGGCGGCGGTGTAGGCGTGAATGCGTTCGCGGACGACGGCGCCGGCACTGTCTGGGTCGGCACTTCGGCCGGCATCGTCGAGATCGACACGCGCACGGGCCGCGAGCGTCAGCATCGGCGCGACGACAAGGGCACGCTCGCGCTGGCCGACGATCGCATCATGACGCTGGCGTTCGATCGGCACAGCGCGTTGTGGGTCGGCACGATGACCGCCGGACTGCAGCGGTTCGACCTGGGCCAGCACAAGGTTCGCAACTACCAGAACATCGAAGGCGATGACGCCTCGCTGCCGGCCAACGGCGTGATGTCTCTGTACGAGGACCGCGAAGGCGATCTGTGGGTCGGCACGTTCGGC
>DASUFM010000351.1:0-4733 GCA_036274535.1 Blastocatellia bacterium | reverse complement strand
AAACAAGACAGACAGGACAAATAAGACAGATAGGATAGATCTATCCTATCTGTCTTATTTGTCCTGTCTGTCTTGTTTGTCCCATATGGTATCCCGGCCTTTTTTTTATAAAAAAGCTCTGTTTGGCGCCGCGATCCCCGTATTTTTCTGTTGCGCGGTCTGGGGGACCGGAAGTTTTTTGAGTCGCCCGGTCAATCATTCGGTAGGCGCATTCCCCGCCAATTTACAGGGGCGCGATGTAGAATATGAGAGCGGCTCCGGCTCGAAGTTGCGCGGATGGCTGATTCCGGGACGCAAGGGCGCGGGCGCGGTTGTGTTGCTGCACGGTTTTCGCGGCGACCGCCGGCAAATGCTGGGGCGCGCGTCATTTCTGAGCGTTGCTGGTTACAGCGTTCTGCTCTTCGATTTTCAGGCGCACGGAGAAAGTCCCGGAAAACAGATTACAATCGGTTATCTCGAAAGCCGCGACGCGCAAGCCTCCGTGGAGTTCATGAAGAAGTCCTGCCCCGGCGAGAGGATCGGTGTGATAGGACTTTCGATGGGGGGCGCGGCGGCCGTATTGGCGTCCCCGCCGCTTGAGGTCGACGCGATGGCCCTTGAAATGGTTTACCCGGACATCGAGCGCGCTACGGCGGACAGGATGGAGCGCTACCTGGGCGGCGCCTGGGCGCGCGGGCTGGCGTCGCTGTTGCTTATGCAATTGCCTTTACGGGCGGGAATCGGGAAGGCGGATTTGCGGCCGATCGACCGCGTCGGAGCGATCAAAGTCCCGAAATTTTTCATCGCGGGCGCCGAAGACCGGCATACTAAATTAGATGAATCCCGCGAGCTTTTCGCCGCCGCGAGCGAGCCCAAGGAATTTTGGGTGGTTGAAGAAGCGGCGCACGTTGATGTACATCAAATAGCGAGAGAAGAATATGAAAGGCGCATTTTGGATTTTTTTGAGAAGCGGCTGAGAAGATAAGAAATTCGATATGTTTTATAGGACACTGAAAGTGGACGACGATTTCTTTTACCAGGAAGACGCGCAGAGTAGGAAGGCCGGGCGGCGCAGAGGGGCCGGGCGGGGATGGGGAGGAAGGTTCCGGTTCGGGAGCAAACGGAGCAGGCAGGCGCTTCTGGCGGCGCTCATCATCCTGCCGCTTGCGGTGGGCGGCTGGATTTACGCGCGCCGCTCGAAGCCGGTTGTTTTGGCGTCTTACGCGCCTGAAACCGCGCTCGGTTATATCGAAATAAACAACTGGCCGCGATTGATAGACAGTCTGACCTCTACGAAGGCCTGGCGCGAGCTCGCGCCCGCATACGGAGTCCCGGAGAAACTGGATTACGTAGGCAAAGTCGGGTCATTACCCTGGGGGGCTTCAGGGCCTTTGAGTGATTGGATCGGATGGCTGACCGGCGGAGAAGAAGCGGTGATCCTCGCCCGCTCCCAATTCGCCCTGGTGATCACCGGGCTTGAAGTTCGCGGGGAGCAGGTGAAACCTCGAATAGCGTTGATCGCCGAGACGCACAGCGACGCCGATACCCTCCGCGAACTCGCCGAGAAGAGGCTGCCGCAATTCGCGGAGCGCGCCTTCGGTCGCTTCACCACGGAGAGCGGCGAGTACGCGGGAGTTCCGTTCCACATCTGGAGCGCCGCGGGTTCGGAGCGGCGTTTGTTGGCGGCGCAGATCGAAGGCGAACTGATCCTGGCCAATGATCCCGAACCATTGCGAGAATGCATAGACGCGCGGTTAGGGCGCGCTCCATCGATGGTCAATAATTTTTACCTGCGGAATTCGCGCCCGCTGGTCGAACCGGCCGGCGGCGAAAGCGCGATGTTCGGCTTCGTCACAGGCGAAGGCGTGACGCGGTTGCTGCGCTTCTGGGCTTTTCTGATCTCGGGCGACATGCTGAGCAAGGCGGCGATGGCCGGCGCCATGGGCGACGTCTTCACGAATTTTTCTTCCCGCGCGACTGACGGCATAGCCTATGGCGTCAGTTTTGAAAACGGCGCCGTCGTCGATCGCTATACTCTGCTCTTCAAACCCGACCTGGCTGACGCGCTCAAAGCCGCGGTAAAGCCGGCCAAACAGAGCGGGCCGAACTCCGGCCCGGCGCGCGCCCTCAATATTATTCCGGCGGAGGCCAGGGACGTGACGTTGATCGGCGTCGAAAACCCGATCAAGGCTCTGGACGGCGTAGAGGCCGCGATCTCTGCCCGGGTCGGCGCGGCGCAGAGCTATTTGCTGCATATGTTCATCGTCGGCGCCCTGGACTTTTTCCTGGGGATCAAAGAGAACGAAAAGGCCGGCGGCCTGATCGGCGATGAAATCGCCAATTTCAATATGACCGGCGACGCCAAAGACCGCGTCTGGCTGATTTCGCAGCGGGACGAAGGTTTCGTCAAGACTCTGATCGAACGCGTCTTTACGGCGCGCGACGCGAAGCTTGTGCGCGAACTGTACAAGGGGCGCGAGATTTTCAGGTCGAGCGACGATCGTCACGGCGCCGCGCTCATCATCGGAGATTTTCTCGCGCTCGGCTCGCGCGAAAGCCTGACGCGGCTGATCGAAGCGAATCAGAGCGGGCGTAGCTTCATCAACTCGCCGGAACTGGCCGCCGCGGACAAAACGCGTGAGCCGGCCGCGGTTAAAAGTTTCACTTCCGTGAAGGAAGAGACCGGCGAGATGCTTTCCGCCATTGCGCGCTGGAACGGGCTGGCGCCGTTGACGCCGTCAACGCGCTCTGGGATAGACCAACTGTATCTCGCGACCAGCGGCGCCACTATTAACGACAGCGGCGTTTATGTCGAATCGCATTCGCCCTTCGGCAACTTCCCGTTTTTCATCTCGCTCGTCGACGGCCTGATGAAAACCGGTGAGAGTAAATAGGAGTTTAGCCACAGAGATCACAGAGAACACAGAGAGAAGGAAAATAATGAAAGAGAGCGCGAAAGACGAAGAGATAGTGATACCGGCGGAAAATGAGACGCATATTCTTCATGTCTCTCTTTCTTTTCATCTCTGTGTTCTCTGTGACCTCTGTGGCTAAGGTAAACATTGGAAAACAACGGAAGAAATGGGGACGTTCTGGTGCGCGCCGTGGATCTGACAAAGATCTATTCGGGGCGCGCGGAGGAAGTGACTGTATTTCGCGACCTCAATATGGAGGTCGCGCGCGGCGAGATGGTCGCCATCACCGGCGAATCGGGGGCGGGCAAATCGACGCTGCTGCACCTGCTCGGGGGGCTGGATCGCCCCTCTTCGGGCAGCGTGAAAATAGGTGAATTTGACATCGCAAAAAACGCTGAGCTAGACTTGGCATGCTTTCGCAACCGGCGCATCGGATTCGTTTTTCAGTTTCATCACCTGCTCCCTGAATTCTCTGCGACAGAGAACGTGATGATGCCGCTGTTGATCGGCGGCGCGACTAAACGAGACGCTGCTCGTCGGGCCGACGAATTGCTGGCTCGTGTCGGATTGGCCGGACGCGCCAGCCATCGTCCCGGTGAGCTTTCAGGGGGGGAGAGGCAGAGGGTGGCTTTGGCGAGAGCTCTTGTCTACTCGCCCGAATTACTTCTGGCCGACGAGCCGACTGGAAATCTGGATCAACGCACTGGAGATGAGGTTCACGCTCTAATCAGGCAGTTGCAGAGAGAAGAAAGATTGACCGCTGTCATCGTCACTCACAACGAGAAATTGGCAGGCTTGTGTGATCGCGCCTTGCGCTTGGAAGGCGGGACGCTCATGGCCTTTTGAGGTCGAATTGTAAGATGTTCGAACGATATACGGAAAAAGCGCGTCGCGTCATTTTCTTTGCCCGCTACGAAGCGAGCCAGTTCGGCGCGTCCCAGATCGAAGCCGAACACATTCTACTGGGACTGATTCGTGAGGACAAAAATCTCACCGCCAGGTTCTTCCATCGCTCGCACGCCAACGTGGAATTGATCCGCAAGGAGATAGAAAACCGGACGGTCATGCGCGACCGCATCTCCTCACAGATCGATCTGCCGCTTTCGGGCGAGGCCAAACGCGTGCTGGCCTTCGCCGCCGAAGAGTCCGAGCGGCTGGGCAACCGGCACATCGGCACTGAGCATTTACTGCTCGGGTTGTTGCGTGAGGAGAATTCAGTCGCCGCCGAAATACTTTATGAGCGCGGCCTGAGGCTTTCCGACATCCGCCAGGATCTGATGCGCCAGGCCAACATGGAGCGCAACGCCCACGCTCGCAAAGAGACTCCACACCTGTTTGAATTCAGCCGGGACCTTACCGAATCCGCCCTCGAAGGCAAGCTCGACCCGCTGGTCGGGCGGGAGCGGGAAATAGACCGCGTCGTTCAAATCCTCTGCCGCCGGACCAAAAACAATCCGGTCCTGGTCGGGGAGCCCGGCGTCGGCAAGACGGCGATCGTCGAGGGGCTGGCGCAGCGCATCGTCAACGGCGACGTGCCGTCATTCCTCGCCGACAAGCGTATTCTGGCGCTCGACCTGAGCCTGGTCGTCGCGGGAACCAAATATCGCGGACAGTTCGAAGAGCGCATGAAGACGATCATGCGCGAATTGACCGATAACCCCCAGTACATCATCTTCATCGATGAATTGCATACGCTGATCGGCGCCGGTTCGGCCGAGGGCAGCCTCGACGCCGCGAACATTCTGAAGCCGGCCCTGTCGCGCGGCGAGATTCAATGCATCGGCGCGACCACCACCGCCGAATTCCGCAAATCGATTGAGAAAGACCGTTCGCTGGAGC
>DASUFM010000350.1:0-3050 GCA_036274535.1 Blastocatellia bacterium | reverse complement strand
CTTTCAGCCAGCGCCTGATCGTCACACACCAGGGCGAGATAATGGATATCGCTGAAATAGCGCCGTTCAACGCGCGATTCGAGGTTGCTGGGAACACCCATTCCGGCGCCGAACAGAACCACGGGCCGCCCTGATTGTGAGATGTTCTTGCACATCCGCAGCCATGTGTCGAAAATTCCAGCGAAGCCGTCTTCCGGCGTATTGAATTCTGACCGCCAGAGTATGTCGGAGTCGAGAAGGACGACCTGAGGCAATCTGCCGATCAAGTTCTGGAGGGCGGTCGTTTTGCCGGCGCCGCTCGCGCCAGACACGATCAGCAAAGGGAGTTGCGCAAACCAATGCCGATAGCCGCATTCAGGGCATATGGCGACCGGGCCATCTGGATTGATGATCTTGTCAATCCGATAAAGACCGCATTGGAAACAGGTGTTCATCATACAATGCGCTATTCTTGTCAGGCGGTTTCAGCAACTGGATACACGCCATGCTTGAACATCTCGAACCAGATTCGAGTATCGGCTTCACTGTAGAGATTCAGTCGCTTTATAACTTCGCGCGCAAACTCGACGCAACCGAGGCCGCTCGCCGTAATGAGATTCCGGTCAGTCACGGCGAGTTCGTCCCTCTACTTAGGGAAAATGAGCGGGATCTGTTGCCTGCCGTTCCGGCGGTAGATTTTGAAATCGCTGTCGGTCGTGAAAACAGCGCTGTCTGGGTAAATCTCGCTCATTCGAACCAGACAAGCATCAGCAAATGACATCGGCACATCAGCGTATTTATCCAATAATCTGCTAACAGATGCTTTTTCCTCTTCGAAATTAAAAACCGCCATGAAGATGCCATTCAAAGACATTTCGATGATCGCCTGACGAGCCAGTGGCGAATCCTGCAACAGAAAATGCGCCTCTGACAGCACAGCCTCACAGGTTAGCATCGGAGCTATAATTTCATTGATTTTCGCGTTTGCCCACTGATGGCGTTCATCTCGGCGGCGCAGGATTGCCACTAACGCGCCAGTGTCGAGTATGACAACGCGTTTGATCATTGCCCGTAGCCTTCCATATATTTCTTATTGTAAGAACTATCGGTTGGCCCCTCATCATCAACGATACCGATATAATCCCTGGCTAATTCAGCCACAGTCACAGGCTTTTCTTCCATCTTCGCCAGATATTCCTGTAACGCTTCGAGGATAATTTCGGCTTTGGTCTTCTTACGCTTCTTTGCCGTAGCCTCAAGCCTCTCGTCGAGAATCTTCGGTAGTTTGATAGATAAAGCGTTCATTGTTCAATGCTCCCATCAACGCTCTCGCAACGCCTTCAGGAAAAACTCCGGCGTGACATAGCGCGTATGATAATCCCGCCAGTCCTGTGGATGCCGTTTGTAAGCCGGATCGTCCTCCAGACGGCCCGGAGGGATATTGTAATCCTTCAGCCCGTGATAAGGCAGCGGCAAAACGGTCTTTGAAAAGGTCGAGTTCAGGTCGCCGTCTTTAATCCATCCGTCGCCGACCATCACGTAATCGCGCGTCCAGCCGGCCGGCGGCGCGGGCAATGCCGCGAACTTCAATCGGAGTTCGTCGCCGGCATTGGCGATCACCATGCGGTCGTCAATCTTTTCCAGCAGCTCACGCACGTCGCCAGGCCGCGTGTAATAGCCGATCAGGTCGCGCCATTTCTGAGCGGTTCCTTCGAGCCGATTGTAATCCGGCAGCTCGGGCGAAGAATCATCAGCCTGCGAGAATTTTGAAAAGCCGCGATAACGCAATTCGGCGGATGACAGGTCGATCCGCTGCGTTTTGAACGTCGATTCAGGCAGCGCTTCAGCCCATTCCAGCCTGTCCCAGTAAATTTCCATGCTCGTCCGCAATCGCAGCCTGCGCGGGGCGCCTGGTTTAAAAACACCGTTCAAATCAAGCACGACGGTCTTCAGTTTGCCCGCCGGAAAACCCAGACCGGATTTCGCCGCAGCCCAATTGCCTCGCGCGTCAGGCGTTTCAATGCTCAAGCCCTGCGGCGGCGGATAACTGGTCTGGCCGTAAGCCACGTTGATAGAGCCGTCGGTCGGATGCAAGAAGCCGTCGCCGATCAGGTAAAGCTGTTTGTCGCGCGGCGCTTCGGCGGGCAATTCAAGCTCTACCCAGTGATCGCGCGTGATGCCCTGATAGCGGCCCTTGCCGAACGTGCCCAGATACTTTTGATCCAGATCGCGCACGACATTCGACACGTCCTGGCCGAGATCGTCTTTCGCATTGGCGAAAGCTTTTGACGCGCTCGTCGCGTAAATCTTCAACGGCGGCGGCGGCACGGCGAAGCGTTCATCGGTGAAGACCGCTGTTCCCTGCGGATGATCAACGGCCATCAGCGAGTAATGATCTATGTAATAGACCTCCCACAAGTCCGCCGTCACGCGCAGGTCATAAAAACCGTCATGCGGCGCGATTTTGTCGCCCGGAATCCTGAACCACTCTTCGGTCTGGTAAATGCCCGCGACCACCTGCGCGTTGATGCGCAGCCCCAGGGCCGGCGACCACGGCGCAGTGTCCTTGACGTAGCTGATCTGTTTCCCATCCCATGCGAAGAGCATAGGGCAGGAACCTTTCAATCGCTGCTCCGCCAATACTGATTGGTCCGCCTTTAATTCAAACTCCGCCTGCACCGAACCGTTCGGCCAGACGATGCGCGCGACGTCGGTCTGAGTGTTCTCGCCCAGGCCGAAATGAAGGATCGGTGAAGTGATGACCTGTTTCTGCGTCAGCAGGCCTGAGCGGATTTCGATCTCGCCGCCGATGCCGAATGAGTTGATGCGCTGATCCCCGGTGGCTTTGGCGGCGCGGGTGCGTATGGTTTGATGGTGATAGTTCTTCGAGCCGCGATTGATGAGTTGGACGGCCTGCCCTTCGATGGAGTTGGTGGCTGCAAACCCTGGAGGCGCAGCGATCCCTATGAGTTCCAACCTGCCGTCGCCGTTCGTGGCGCCGAGAGAGATCTTGCCATTCCCTCGCAGCGCAGGCAGCGAAGTGAATTTCTCCTTTCCCTCATTGAGGAAAA
>DASUFM010000349.1:0-5102 GCA_036274535.1 Blastocatellia bacterium | reverse complement strand
CTTCGAGAGATGCAATTTCCCATTCTTGAGCGAAAAACCGCTCTGCGGATACCTGAAGGAATCATATCGGAAGCTGGAACGAAAGCGCGGATAGCCCGGCTTTTGACCTTCCTTGACTCGGCGAAAGAATCCGTCAAAGGCTGAATCCAGCCGCCTCAATGCGTCCTGGATGACCTGGGAATGAATGTTGGCGAACTCCGGGCGATCTTTTTTGATCTCGGGCAACTGATTGGCCTGAGCCGTGTAACTGATTGAAAGATGTTTGATTCGATAAGCGTCTCGTCGTTCCTGAAGACCGGCGTTGTATAACTCACAAAGCAAAGCGAGCCAGGATTCGAAGATGGCGATGATTTTAGCCGACGGCTTCAGTTTATACTTGTAAGCTTTCATCGTTTCACCAGGGATTCGGGCGCAAATTCAGTTAAAGCTCGCGGCGAAAAGTCTATTACGATGTGGCCTACGCCGGCCGGGGCATGGTCATGGGCTAAAACTGGCGCTTATTCGAGCCGGGCATTATGCGTTAGTTCAGATGGTAAAACAAGAGCCAGGGGCTTTGGGTCATTATGTATTTTCGCTGCATCTGCATTTAGTTCCAGTGACGAAATATCGCCGCAAGGCGATCACGAAAGAGATGCTCGAACGGTCTGTCTGATCTCTACAGGTGGGGCGACTATCGAGATACTGCGTAAGTACATCGAAGAGCCCCCGTAGCGAGTAGCGCCTCTCATCTCCATCCAAGCCTGACGGCTATGGATGGAGTATTCCCGGCGCGGGAAGATAAATAAAGTCCGCGCTACTATTTTTCTGGGGATCAATGGTAAAACCATTGCGCCGGTTTGGCGATTAGGCCGAGCAGGCGTATATTTTTATCCGCTGGTCAACCCGACAAGATTAAATCGCAATATCGCTCAAATCTGACGGAGCAGTTTTGAAGAACGTCGATTTGTCGCCAAAACTTACAGAGGTTCGGACGTGAAGCGAAAGATTCAAAACTTCACCCTCGTTGTCGCCATTTGCTTTGCAGGCCTGTATCTCTTTATGCCGGTGGTCTCGGCGGACGATTCAAAGTCGCGGGTCGATTTCGACCGCGAGGTGCGTCCGATTCTGTCGGACAACTGTTTCGCCTGTCACGGGCCGGACGAGAATCAACGGAAGGCGAAACTGCGCTTTGATACGAAGGAAGGCGCGTTCGCCAAGCCGGGAGTGATCACGCCTGGCGACGCTTCGAAATCCAGGCTTTATCAGCGAGTGTCATCGAAGGATCAGGACGTGGTGATGCCGCCGCCGTCGTCGGAGCACAAACTGACTGAAAAACAGATCGAGACGATCAAACGCTGGATCGACGAGGGCGCGAAGTGGGACGGGCATTGGGCCTTCATACCGCCGAGGCGGCCCGAAATTCCCAGAGTGACGAACGTCTCCTGGGTTCGGAATCCGATAGATTCATTCATCCTGGCGCGGTTGGAGAAGGAAGGGCTGAAGCCTCAACCGGAGGCTGACAAGACGACGCTGCTCCGCCGCGTTTATCTGGATCTGACCGGACTGCCGCCGACGCCGGCGGACGTCGATGCTTTCCTGGCCGACAAATCAGCCGGCGCTTACGAGAAGGTCGTTGACAGGCTTCTCGCGTCGCCGCATTACGGAGAGCGGATGGCCATGGCGTGGCTGGACCTGGCGCGATACGCCGACACTCACGGTTACCACATCGACAGCCACCGCGACATGTGGCCGTGGCGCGACTGGGTGATCCGGGCGTTCAACGAAAATAAACGCTACGATCAATTCACGATCGAGCAGCTTGCTGGCGACCTGCTCCCGAACGCCACTCAGGATCAGAAGATCGCCACCGGATTCAACCGCAACCACATGATCAATTTCGAGGGGGGCGCGATTCCCGAAGAATACTTGAACGAGTACGTCATAGACCGCGTCGAGACTACGGCGACGACGTGGCTGGGGGTGACGATGGGTTGCGCGCGCTGCCACTCGCACAAATACGACCCGATTTCGCAGAAAGAGTTTTATCAATTTTACGCCTTCTTCAACAGCGTGCCCGAAGTTGGATTGGACGGGCGCACGGGCAACGCCACGCCTGTGCTCTCGTTGCCGACCGATGAGCAGAAAGCCGAGCAACAGCGGTTGACCGATGCGATTCGGGATTTGACCGACGCGCTTTCGGACAAGAACGTCGCGCCGCTGCAGCAGGAGTGGGAGAAGACCCTGTCCGGCCGCGCGGCCGTCGCGCCGGTCGAAAAGATTACCGCGCATTACGAATTGGACGGCGGCCTGAACGATTCGTCAGGACGTTATCAGCGCGGGCGGATATTGAACGGCGATCCGTCGTTCGGCGGGGGCAGGGTTAGCCGCGCAGTTTCATTGGACGGCCAGACGATGCTGGGCTTCGGAGAGGCCGGCTCGTTCGATTCCGCCGATCAATTCACTTTCGCGCTCTGGATGCGCCCCGGAATAGGCAAGATCGGCAATTACGCTTTTCAGAAGATCGAAGACAAAAAGACGCGGCGCGGATATGAATTGATTTTCGAACAGACCCATTTGATAGACATCCAACGGTGGGCCGCGCCATTGACCATCAGGCTGATTTCGAACTGGCCCGACAACGCGATAGTCGTCCGCACTAAAGAATCGTTCGACAACAATGACTGGAAGCATCTGGCCTTCACTTATGACGGATCGGGCAGAGCCGCAGGATTGAAGGTTTTCCTGAACGGCAAACTCGCCGAGGTCGAGGTCTTGAAGGACGCGCTCAAGGGCTCGATCAAAACCGGCGCCGAATTGATCATAGGGAACAAACAGACCGGCAGGGCATACAGCGGCGCTCTCGACGACATGCGTTTCTATTCACGCGTTCTGGGCGAGAGCGAGATCGAAGACCTGGCCATTCACTATCCGATCCGCGCGATCCTTTCCGGCGCCGGCGGCAAACGTACGAGAGAGGAAGAAGGGCGGCTGCGCGAATATTTCCTGACCTGGGTCGGGCCCGAAAAGATGCGGCTGCAATACGCCGAGCTGAAAGAAGCCAGGAAGCGGAAACAGGCTCTGGACAAGTCGATCCTGAATACGATGGTCATGATGGAACTCGGAAAACCGCGCGACGCCTACATTCTTGGGCGCGGCGATTATCGCAATAAGACAGAGAAGGTCACGCCTGGCGTTCCCGCGGTCCTGCCGCCATTGCGGCCGAAGTTCATGGAGAAAATGAACCGGCTGGCGCTGGCTCGCTGGCTGGTCGATCCGAATCATCCGCTGACTTCGCGCGTGACGGTCAATCGTTTCTGGCAGATGTATTTCGGCCAGGGCATTGTCAAAACCGTCGAGGATTTCGGCTCACAGGGAGAACCGCCCGTTCATCCTGAATTGCTCGATTGGCTGGCGACGGAATTCATACATACCGGTTGGGACGTGAAAGCGATGCAGAAGCTGATCGTGACCTCAGCCACGTATCGACAATCGTCGCGGGTCACACCCGAGTTGCTCGAGAAAGACCCGGAAAACCGCCTGCTGGCGCGCGGCCCGCGCCACCGGTTGTCTGCCGAGACCATACGCGACAATGCGCTGGCCGTGAGTGGATTGCTCAACGACGAGATCGGCGGACGCAGCGTCCTGCCGTATCAACCGCCCGGCCTGTGGGAAGAGATGGCCTTCGGAGACGGATTCTCGATGCAGGAGTATGTTCAAAGTCACGGCAAGGATTTATATCGGCGCTCTATGTACACGCTCTGGAAGCGCACGGCGCCTCCGGCCGCCATGTCAACCTTCGACGCGCCGGACCGCGAGAAATGCGTGGCTCGACGCGCGGTGACCAACACGCCGCTCCAGGCCCTGGTCACGCTCAACGATCCGACCTACATCGAGGCGGCTCGCGCGATGGCCGGCAGAACTCTGCGCCAGGGCGGCCGGAATGTGAGCGGCCGAATCGCCTATGTTTTTCGCCTCGCCCTGGCGCGCAATCCGTCGGCGCAGGAAGCGAAAGTACTGCGCAATCTGTTGTCGCGACAATTGATCAATTACCGCAAGGACAGGAAGGCCGCGAGCGAACTATTGCATGTCGGCGAGTCTAAGGTTGATGATAAAATTGATCAGTCGGAATTGGCGGCGTGGACGATGGTGGCGAGCGCGATTTTGAATCTGGATGAGACGATCACGAAGGAGTAATTACGCGGAGCGCTCTTATTGAGGCGACGAGTCAGCGCCGCGAGCGTTAGCGAGCGGGACTCTTGCAAATAGCCGCTCGCTACCGCTCGCGGTACTGATCCGGCTTTGTGGGTGGGAGGAAAAGATGGGACTGAAACGCGAATTCGATCTGCATCTGACGCGGCGACAATTCTTCGGCCTGGGCGCGAAGGGAATCGGCGTCGCCGCATTGGCTTCGTTGTTCAAACAGGAAGGATTCTCCTTTGACGAGAACGAAGCGAGCCGCGATCCGAAGACCGGCGGTCTGGTCGGATTGCCGCATTACGCGCCGAAGGTGAAGCGAGTCATCTTCCTGCACCAATCGGGCGGCCCTTCGCAAATCGAGACCTTCGATTACAAACCGGCTCTCGAAAAGCTGCACGGGTCTGAGTTGCCCGATTCGATCCGCCGCGGCCAGCGGATCACCGGGATGACTTCGGGCCAGAGCGCGTTCCCCTGCGTCAAATCGATCTTCAAATTCAAACAGCATGGGGAATCGGGAACCTGGGTGAGCGAGTTGCTGCCGCACACCGCGAAAATCGTAGACGATATCGCCGTCATTAAGACGATGAACACCGACGCGATCAATCACGACCCCGCGATCACCTTCATTCAAACCGGATTCCAGCAGCCGGGCCGCCCGAGCATCGGATCGTGGGTGAGTTACGGACTGGGAAGCGAAAATCAGAATCTGCCTGCGTTCATCGTGCTGCTTTCGACCGCCCACGCTCTCAACACCGACCAGCCTCTCTTTTCGCGCCTCTGGTCGAGCGGCTTTCTGCCGTCGTCTTATCAAGGGGTGCGGCTGCGCGGGGGCGCGACGCCCGTGCTTTATCTCTACGACCCGCCTGGCGTGAGCAAGACTACGAGGCGGGAGATGCTCGACGCGGTCGTGAAACTCGACAAAATAA
>DASUFM010000348.1:0-7555 GCA_036274535.1 Blastocatellia bacterium | reverse complement strand
GATCTGCGGCATTCTTGCGCGACGCTTTTGCTCACCAATGGCGTAAATCCAAAAGTTGTAAGCGAGAGATTGGGACATGCGAGCGTGGCTTTCACTCTCGATACATATTGCCATGTACTTCCCAACGACCAACAACTGGCTACAGAAGCTATGGTGCGGATGCTCGGTTGCTGGGAAACTGGAGGGAAACAAGAGGATCAAAGAGAAGTAATCTTGATAAACTGAGTAAAAGAGAGTCGATGCTAAATCCTTTATTTCTCAACACAGACGGGCGGGATAAAAGAAAAACCCGCCGATCTTAAGGACTCTGGATCCGCCTATCGGGGTTCGACTCCCTGCCTCCCAGTAAAGAAAATACAGGACTTACGGGGCCAACCTGGGCCCCGTTTTCTTTTTTATCTACTTTCAGAGTCACTATAGGGTCACTCGAATCGGAAACCCCTGATCGGCGGTGAGCCGAATCCGAGAAGGTTTGACGTATTGAAAGATCAACTTGAAAGCGCGTTTGACGACGGCCAATTCATAGCGTTTCATCCGACTCTTGAGGACCGATTGCTCGTAGGCGCGCCAGAAGATCGGCATCGCTCGGCGCCCGATGACCAGGTAGACGGCCAGCAAGCGCTGACAAAACCTGCTTGAGCTTCGCGCGATTCGACTGGGTCATTGGTGTGAGCGGCAGGCGATAAACCTCTTCGATCATACCCATCATCGCCAGCGCGGCTTTGACCGGGATCGGATTGCTTTCGATGAACATCGCCTTGAAGACGGGCGTGAGCTGGCGGTTCAATTTGCGCGCATCGTCGAAACGCCCCTCGACGCAGGCGTGGCAAAGATCGCTGACCTGCCGCGGCAGCAGGTTAGCCGCCACCGAGACGACGCCTATCCCGCCGAGCGCCGCGACCGGCAGCACGACCGAATCGTCGCCCGCGAAAAGCTTGAATGATCCGTCAAGGAGCGAAGCGATCTCGGCGATCTGTGTGATGTTGCCCGAAGCCTCTTTGACGCCGACGATATTTTCGACCTCGGCCAATCGCGCGACGGTCTCCGGTTCGAGGTTGCAGGCCGTGCGGCCCTGCACGCTGTAAAGAATGATCGGCAGTTCGGCGGCTTCGGCGATCGCGCGGTAATGCTGGCACAAGCCTTCCTGCGTGGGCTTGTTGTAATAAGGCGTGACCGACAGGATGGCGTCGACGCCCAGGCGTTCGTAACGACGAACCTTTTCGATCACCTCGCGCGTGTTATATCCGCCCGCGCCGGCGACCACCGGCGCGCGCGCCTCGGAGGCTTCGATCGACAGTTCGACGACGCGAGCCTGTTCGTCGTCGCTCATCGTCACGCTCTCGCCGGTGGTGCCGCAGGAGACGATGAAATCAACGCCGTTCTCGATCTGAAAGTCGACAAGGCGGCGAAAGGCCGACTCGTCAATTGATCCGCCCTGTTTAAAAGGCGTGATGATCGCCGTTCCACAGCCTCTTAACCGATCGATGTTTGCCATTTTGATCTCCTCTTTCGATCACTAATACAGCCACAGAGACCACAGAGATCACAGAGAGAAGGACAAAGACGGCGAGACATCGAAATATATTTCATCTCTGTGTCCTCTGTGACCTCTGTGGCTATATTGATTTAGCTAAAAAGCAATTCCGAGAATTCGTAAACGCCTTGCTTGTCGACGATTTTTTCCGCGGCCAGCACCGCGCCGGCGGCGAAGCCCTCACGGCTGCGCGCCATGTGGGTGAGAGTGATCGTGTCCGCTTCGGAATCGAATCCGACTTCGTGCGTGCCGGGGATGTGTCCCGCGCGAATGGCCACTGCCTCCGGCGCGCGATCGCCATAGCTTTCACGCATCAGTTTGGCGATGACCAGCGCCGTGCCGGACGGCGCGTCCTTCTTGAATTTGTGATGCGCCTCGACCAGGAAAGTGTCGTATTGGCCGTGGCGAGCGAACAACTCCGAAGCCTCGTGGACGACCCTGAAGAACAGATTCATGCCGACCGAGAAATTCGAGCTGAACACGAGTGGGCTGCCGCGATCGGCGGCCAGTTTTTTTATTTCGTCCAGGCGCGCGTACCATCCGGTCGCGCCGGCGACCGCCGGAATTCGCAGTTCGATCAGACGGCGCAAGTTTTCCGCGGCGGTTTCGGGCGTCGAAAACTCTACCGCCGCGTCAACGCCTTTCAGGTTTTCGGCCGTCAGTCCGTCGCCGTCCGGATTATTGTCGCCGTCGAAGCGCGCGACGGCCTCGTGCCCGCGCGCGGCGGCTATGCGCTCGATCAGCCGCCCCATCTTGCCGTAGCCTACGATTGCGATCCTCATTGCGCTTTACCTCACGCCACGCCCAGGGCCAGCGCGGCGGACTCGAATGTCTCCTCATCAAGTTCGCTGAAAAATTCGCGGTGCAGCGATCTAACCGCTTGCTCGACGTTCGCGTCGCCAACGATGAAGCTGATGTTGATCGCCGAGGCGCCGTGCGAAATCATCGAGACGTTGATCCGCCCGATGCTCGAAAAGATTCGCGAGGCGACGCCCGGCGTGAATTTCAGGTTCTCGCCGACCAGGCAGATCAGCGCCGCGTCGCGCTCCACCGAGACCTTTCCCAGAGACCGCATATCGGCCACTATCGGGTCGAGGCGCCGCGTGTCATCCAGCGTCATCGAAACGCTGACCTCGGAGGTCGCCACCATGTCGACCGGTGTTTCATGCCTGTCGAAGACGGCGAAGAGCCTGGAGAGAAATCCGTGAGCCATCAGCATCCGGTCCGATGTCACGTTGAGGACCGCGATGCCGCGTTTGAAGGCGATGGCTTTGACGACGGCGCGCGACGGCGGCGCGCTGCGGACGATCGAAGTGCCGGACATGTCGGGCCGCCTCGAATTGCAAACGATGGTGGGAATATTCCTGGCCATCGCGGGCAGCAGCGTGCTCGGATGCAGAACTTTCGCGCCGAAATAGGCGAGTTCCGAAGCCTCGGCGAATGAGATGACTTTGACTTTCGCCGCTTCGGGCGCGATTCGCGGGTCGGTCGTCATGATGCCGTCGACGTCGGTCCAGATTTGAATCTCCTCGGCGTCCATCGCCGCGCCGATGATCGAAGCGGAGTAATCGGAACCGCCGCGCCCGATCGTGGTCGCCACTCCGTCGGCGGTCGACCCGATGAAGCCTTGGGTGACCGGCGCGCCGCCGCCGGCCAGAACGGCTGTGAAGAATTCTTTCAATTTCGGATTCGCGATTTCGAATTGCGGCGCGGCGCGCGTGAAATCGTCGTTGGTCCGCATCATCGGGCGAACGTCTACCCAGAGGCCTTTCATTCCGTCGGCGCGTAAAGCCGCCGCGACGATGAGTGATGAAAGCAATTCGCCGTTGGACAAGACGGCGTCGGAGAGGCGCGGCGTGAGATGGCCAGTTTGCCCGATCTCTTCTAGCGCCGAACGAATGGAGATAAAACGTTTGTCCAGAGACTCGCGCAGCGATTCGACCTCCTGCTGCGGCGCAAGCTGCTCGGCGGTTTTGAAATGATGCGCGGCGATCTCGTCCAGCCTGCTTTGCGCCGCTCGCGCGTCTCCCGCGGCGGCCGTCCGCGCGCATTCGAGCAGGTCGTCAGTCGTTCTGCCCATCGCCGAAACCACGACCACCGGCCGGCGATACGATTGGCGGCGTACGATTGATACGAGGCGGCGGATCGCGGTCGCGTCTTCAACCGAGGTCCCGCCGAATTTCGTTACGATCATTTGACTACTTTCTCGCGGAATGTGACTTATGGGACTTGTAAGCCCAATAAGTCCCCAAGTCACATTCGGCCTCGGACTCAGAATTCTATTTTTAAACAAAACTGGAGTTGTCGGGGAGCATCCGCGCTGAAGATGCGTCCGAAATTCGGCGTGAATGCTGTTCGGTTTGGCGCATCGAAATTTGGATGGTTGAACAAATTGAATGCTTCCACTCGGAACTTCAGCCGCGCTCGCTCGGTCAGGCCGGTTTCCTTTTGTAACGAGAAATCCACGTCGCTGTAGCCCGGGGCATAAACGATGTTTCGCCCTGCGTTCCCGAAAGTGAAAGCGGCGGGGAGTATAAAAGCGGCAGTGTCGAACCAGAGCTCAGGACTTCGGCCGCCGCTCAGATTGGGGTTGCGTAACACATTTGGACGCTGCGCAGGGCCGGCCCCGACGTTAGCTCGATCCACGCCAAGATTGACTGTGAATGGCGCGCCGGTATACCAAGAAATGATTCCGCTGGTCTGCCAACCCGTCAGCGCCTTTTGCTTCCAACCTGAGATTCCACGGCCCAGAGGCAGTTCATAAACAAAGCTGGCGACAAAGCGGTGACGGTGGTCGAAGCTGGAAAGCGCCTTTTCCGACGGCAAGTCGTAGACATTTTGCGGCAAGTTCGACTCGAAGGCTGTGCCGCCCGGGTCAGACGCGTCGTCAATGGATTTCGACCAAGTGTAATTTCCGTTCACCGCCAAGCCACCGGCTAACCGCCGCTCTAGTTTTAGCGTCAACGCATTGTATGTTGACCAGCCGTCCCAGCGAATGCTGTTGAAATTACTCAGCGATGGAATCGGCCGCCGGGCATCGATCGGCCCAGGTCCTGGCAAAGGAACGTTGCGGACGGTCGAGTTGTCAGCCCCTACGGTCCGGGAGCCGAGAAAAACGGCTTCGATCATCGTTGATTGTGTCAACAGATGCTGAATGCTCAGACTCCATGCCTCGTTGTACTCGATGCGGTAATCATGATCCATGTTGTTTCCGCCGATGCTGCCGATCGCATTGGCGTTCAGGATGTTGGCTGTCGTCGCAGTGGGACTCAGCGCATCGGCTGCGACGTTGACGTTTTTGACCAGGAAGAATGGCAGATTGCGGGCAAGAGCCTGCTGCACGCCGTAAGCCCACTGGTTCAGGTATATCCCGAATCCGGCTCTAACCACCGTGTCATGCTTCCACGGCGCTTTCCAGGCCGCGCCAAGGCGCGGCGCAATGCGGTTGTAGCTGGGTTGTAACAGTCCTCGATCCCAACCAGCCTCCGCCGACGTGACATGAGAAATGGGGATGAGCGGCAGCAGCGCATTCGCCGCCGGATTGATGCGCCCGTCGCCGTCGCTTGCGATTACGAAGCGCCCGCCCGGCGCGGTCAGATCGATTGCCGATAGACGATTATCGACCGCCCGCATTTGCTGATTGATTTCGTAGCGCAGACCGACGTTGGCAGTCAGGCTCGGCGTCACCTCCCAATCGTCCTGCCCATAAAAATGCAGCCAGTTCGTTCGCGCATCTTCGTCCCCGCGGCCGATGCCAACCTGGGCCGATGAAGGCGCGCCGAGCAGGAAATCGGCAAAAGCATTGCCATCCGTCAAGCCGGCCTGCGACGATGTCCAACGATTTGTGAAAGCTAAAACGCCTCGCGCCGCCTCCGGGTTGGAGGGCCTGAACTTCAAATAAAAAAAGTAGCCTCCGAATTTGATCTTATGCGCGCCGTGTTGGATCAGTACGTTATCGAAGAACTCGTAACTTTGATCGTTTCGAGTAATAATATTAACGGGATCGCCCATGGCGCCGTAAAGCCCGCCAAACGTAACTTGAGGATAGCCGACATCACGCGGGTCTTCCGTGACGCCTTGCAGCCCGGCGGAAGAAGCGAAGTCCACCCCCTGATTAAGACTGGCTTGCCCTCCAGACACTCCCAACCAACCGAAGCGAAATTCGTTCAATACATTGTTGGTAAACGTATGAGTATGGCTCAGCGCGACGTTATAGGTTCTAGTCGTCAATTCTCGCCCGAAACCGGGAACCAGGCTCTCGTCGAGTTGGCTGGAGCCGTAGGGCTGCAGAGCCCGCGCGCGGTAAGCAGTCAGACGGCCGAAGAGCCGATCTCTGTCCGTCAATTGATGATCGAGCCTCAAATTAAACTGGTTTACATCGGTGATTTCTTTGAGCGCCGTAATCAGGTTCTGGACATTCCCGGGCCGGTTAGGCAGAGGGATTTTGGACATAAACGCCATGGCAATAGGGTCAACCCGATCGGCCGGAATCCTGTTATCGGCGAACGCTGAGCGTGTCCCGTCCGCCGCGGTCGTCGCAGGGTCGTAAATCGGGGGTAAGCCGGAAAAGTCGCCTGCGCGCACGGCGGCGGACGGAACGGAGAAAGTTTTGGTGACGGACTTGCGAATCCGTTGGCCTTCATAATTTACAAAGAAAAAGCTGCGATTCTTCCCTTCGTACACTTTCGGGATGGTGAAAGGGCCTCCGAGCGAACCGCCAAATTGATTTTGTCGGAAAGGCGGAATGGGGGCGCGCGGGTCATCGAAGAAGTTCTTTGCGTCGAAGGCGTCGTTCCTCAGAAATTCGAAGAGGCTGCCGTGATACTCATTAGTGCCGGACTTGGTAGCGACCTGGATCAAAGCAGAAGCTTTGCCGCCGAACTCAGCCGCATACATTGATTTTTGGATTTTGAATTCCCGGATCGCGTCCACCGACGGGCTGACGGCCATGTTATTGAAGTACTCATCAGTGATCTTGACGCCGTCGAGCATATAAATATTATGACCGCTACGCTGGCCGGCCACGTTGACCAGATCGCCAGCTTGCTGCATGGCCGCGCCGCGGGTTCCGCCGGGCGGTTTAATCACACCCTCGCTGAGGAGCGCGAGTTGCAGGAACTGCCGGCCATTCAGGGGCAGCTCGACAATTCGCTGATGCTCGATGACATCGCTGACCTCGGCGGAAGTCGTCTGTAATGACGCTTCGCTGGCAGTAATATTTATTTCCTCAGTGATGTCGCCGGACTGGAGGGTTAGTTCTAGTCTCAGCACCTGGCCGATTTGAAGTACGAGCCCATTTTGGCTGTACCTTTTGAAACCGGCGTGGCTGGCGGAAATGTTATATTCGCCGGCTGGTAACGCCGGAAATAGGAATTTTCCCGAGCCGTCAGTTACTCTTTCGAGCCTGAATCCACTGGCCTGGTTTTCCGCGACCATAGTTACGTCAGGCAACACTCCTCCTGACGAATCTTTGACAGTACCGATGATCTCGGCGTCGTTTGTCTGCGCCTGGGTGGCTGTAATGGCGCAGAACAAGATGGTAAACCAAATTGCCACTGTTTCCGCCAATCGGCGCGTGGCGCTGTGTCGCCTCGAGAGAAAATAGGTAAACCTCTTAACAAAATGCATCGATTTCTTTCCTATGAGAGTTGCCCCTGGTATGGAGGAACCGGGATTGCGACGGACAATCGGCAAATAGCTATTATTTATCGTTTTGCTTTGAGACCTTTTTCGACAGGGCATCGCGCCAACTTTCGGATAAAAGAGCGCATGCCATCAATGCTTTTACATTCTTTACGTCGGCTTCGGGATCGTACATCAGCTCATGCGCTACGATGATCGTCCATTCGGGAAAATTTCTTTCGACCAACTTGATCTGCTCGCCGGATTCAACAATCCCTTCCTGAAGCACTCTCAAGTGCCATCCAGTGCGCCCTGTCCGCTCCATTCTGGCGGCAAAATCTTTGACCCCCCACCACCTTGACAGTCTCCAACAGGGCGGCCTGGGCTGAGAAACTTGTA
>DASUFM010000347.1:0-15393 GCA_036274535.1 Blastocatellia bacterium | reverse complement strand
CGATCTGCGCGACGATTAAACCATTGCGCAACCGGGATTGGCGCCTGGCGCCGGCAAAGACATTCGCTGCGTCTTTCAAATTCCCGATCACACCCTGTCTGGAAGCCTGCAGCGCGGGCGCCAGGCCGAACAACAATCCGACCAGGAACGAAAACGCCAAGGTGTAAAGCAACACGCGCCAATCCAGCTGCAGGTCTATTGCGAAGCGGATGCCTTGAAATGTCGGTAGCGAAGCCGCCAACGCATTCATCAACCAGATCGCCAGCAATACGCCGGCGGGGGCTGCGAGCGCCGCCAGCGTCACGCTTTCAGTCAACAACTGGCGCACAATCCGCCAACGCGCGGCGCCCAGCGCCAGCCGCACAGCCATCTCTTTGCCCCGCGCCGTCGCCCGTGCCAGCAACAGGTTGGCCAGATTCATGCAGGCGATCAGCATTACCAAATTGATAATCGTCAGAACCACCGCGATGAAGGCATAGGCCCCGGCGCTCTCTCCGGGATGAATTCGGGTCTCGCTTTCGGGCAGAATGGTGACCGACTTTTCGAGCATGGCGCCGGTCTCGGCGCGCTTCCGCCAGGTTTCAGGGTAGGTTTCCCGTAATTGGCCAGAGATCAAATCGAAACGCGCGCGCGCCTGTTCCAGCGTCGCCTCAGGCTTGAGCCGCCCGGCAATGAAGAGCCAGTCGACGCCACGACTGTTGAGCAGCGACATGTCGTCCGCCGGTCCCAACCGCGGCGTCATCATCACCGGTACCCACACCTCGGCCGCCAGCCCGCGAATCATTCCTGTATACTCCGGCGGCGCAACGCCGATCACTGTCAACGCCTGGTTGTTGATCTTGATCGGTTTACCGATCAGCGCGGGGTCCGCGCCAAAGCGCCAGCGCCACAAGTGGTGGCTGATCACAACCACGGGATGCGATCCGGGCGTTCGATCTTCCTCCGGCAAAAACGTGCGGCCGCTGAAAGCCTTGACCCCAAGCACGTCGAAATAATTACCGGAGACTACTTCTCCAATAACTGGCTCCGCTCCGTCTTCTCCGCCTAACTTGAATCTCCCAGGTCTATATGCCGCGAGGCCTGAAAAGATTTCTCCCTGATCACGAAAGTTCAGATAATCCTGGTATCCGAACCCCCCATAAGGGGTCCGCGCATCGCTGCTGTAAAGCTCGACCAACCGTTCGGGCTCGGCCACCGGACGCGGGCGGAAGAGAGCGGCGTTGATGATGCTGAAGACCACCGTGTTCGCGCCGATGCCGAGCGCCAGCGTAAGGACGGCAATCGCCGTGAAGCCAGGATTTTTCACCAACATTCGCGCGCCATATCGCAGGTCCTGAATCAGCGTTTCAATTGAAATCAAACTCCACATTTCGCGACTCGCCTCCTTTAGCCAGGTTTGATTGCCGAATTGCCGCCGGGCGGCGTAATGCGCCTCTTCCGCCGGTATCCCTGCAGCCAGGTTCTGCTTGATCTGCATCTCGAGATGGAATCGCATTTCCTCTTCCATCTCGCGTTCGTATCTTCCCCGGCGCAGCAACGAAAGCAGCCGGCGCCAGAGTTGTGAAAGAGACTGAAAAAGATATTGCAAGAATCTGTTCATCACGCGCGACCTCACTTTTGGCTAGGCAGTTTGCAGCACCTTGGCGATAGCCTCGGTCAACCGCGCATAAGAGGCGACTTCGCCCTCCAATTGTTTGCGCCCCGTCCTCGTCAGTTTGTAGTACTTGGCCTTCCGGTTGTTCTCCGTCACTCCCCATTCGGCCTTGATCCATCCCTTTAGTTCCATTCTGTAAAGCGCCGGATAGAGTGAGCCCTCGCCGATCTGAATCACCTCGTCGGTGATCTGGCGGATGCGCAAGGCGATGGCGAAGCCGTGCATCGGGTCATTACTGAGCGTCTTGAGGATCAGCATGTCGAGCGTGCCCTGGAGTATGTCGACTTTGGTCATATGACGATGTCCTTTTGATGAAAGTCTTACGGATAAGAGTTCGGGCGGAGTTTGGCTTTACTCACTTCGAATGTCAAGGGGAGAGAATGTTGTCTGGCTGTTTTCAACGCAAATAATGGCTATTTGACGCTGCGGTATAACCGGTAACGCGGTTACATCCGTCGTGAAGCCTTGTTTAGGATATCTAGGCTATGCCATCAGTAAACTCTACGGACATTTGCCTGATTCAAAACGGAATTCTGATCGCCGCTTGAAATCTTTGAGCGCCTGCGCGCCTCAGACCGGCGCGTAAGGCGCTCATCATAGTTCTTTCCGAACGTTAAGACCCAACGCCGATTGCTGACCCGCGTTTTTGAGATGCTGACCAAGGCGCCAGGCGCTGACGGCTATAGGGCCGAAGACGATCAAGGCGGCAACCCGCTGGAGAAGGCCCTGGTAATTGTTAAGGAATGTCTGGTACCAAGGCATATCAACTCCGGCCATGATGCTGAATCGTTGGATCAGACCGCTCATGATCGGAATAAGGGCAACAAAGGCGACGATGTTGATGATGAAGTAGCCGACAATCGGGCCACGGTCGAGTAGTTTCCATAGCGCCAGCGGCAAGAGAAACGGCAGTAGAAAGGTCCCCGCTCCAGCGAGCGCGAGAGCGCTGCCTGTGTGGCGCGGGTCCGGAAGTGGGAACAGATACGCGTTGATGTTAGCCAGCCCACTCGCTACAAGTGCAAGGGTCGCCAGCCAGGCCATGGCAGTGCGGACTTTCAGGAGGCGGAATGAGCGAAAGAATCCCCAGGAAGCAATGAACGTCACAATGCCGACGACGAGGGATCCGACGTTGAACAAGGCCGGTAGGCTTGAGCCATTCGATCCAAGGGTACTCGCGTCACGGGCGAGGAAACTGTAATCGGGGAAAAAAAACGCGGAGGCGATCTGGACGCCAAAATAGAGAAAGGGGACAGCAACGCCCATCCCGAGCGCAAGCCTGATGGCGTTTGTGTTTTCATGGATCGACATGCTTAATGTACGGCGAGAAAGAGGTGAGAGTTCCGATCATTTCGGACCTGATGGGACCACATTTTGAGCGATGCCAATGGCGCCCTATGTCGAACAGGAGATCGAGCGAGATCTGCTGCTGCGGATCAGTATCGAGCGCCCTCTAATCGCTGCAGTTCAGTGTGGCGAAACGAGTCATTGCCGCAGAATCTTCTCCATCGTTTTTCCTTTTGCGAGCTCATCAATCAGCTTGTCTAAATAGCGAATTTTTTGCATCAGCGGATCTTCGATTTCTTCTACGCGCACACCGCACACTAAGCCCTTGATAAGCGCGCTATTTGGATGAATGCCTGGCGCTTGAGCAAAAAAGGTTTCAAGATCGTTTTCCTGTTCGATTTGCTTCTGTAATCCCGCTTGGTTATAGCCCGTCAACCAGCAAATGATTTGATCAACTTCTTCTTTAGTACGACTCTTGCGCTCCGCTTTTTGAACATACAGCGGATAAACCTTTGCAAATTTTATCGCGAAAATGTGACGCTTAGGCATCGTCATCCCTCCTGTGGATTGGGTCCAATAGGTATTGTTGTCTTCAGCGCGCCAACGGCCAAATTCACCGAGCGCGCGATGCGCCTCGGCAGACAAGCGGCAAATCGGTTTCACGCGCTCCGGCGCAACGTATTATAGGCGGCCGTTGCCGGGTTCCACCATGTCTCTGAGCGCGGAATCAGATCTCCGCGAAGAAGGCCGCGATTTCACGCGCAAGGAGCTCAGGCTCCTCAAAATCTCCTACCCGGTCGGGCGCCGGGAAAGTTACGCCCACGAGATACGGATCCGACACGGGTTCAGCCCAGCGCCCCAAACGGCATCCTTACTTATTTTCACGCGATGACTTTTGTCACTGCGCCGACCGCCTAGTTTCTTTAGACTGACTCCGCGGATGACGCGAACGGGGACATTAAAAATACAGGACGAGTTTTTGCCATTTAGGAGGAATTGTGACAATTACAGCGGTTTGCGCTTGATTGAAGAGGCCGCTTGCTTACGCGCGCGGCACTGTACCTCGACCGTGAGGGAGCGAAGTCTTCGTTCATCTGAAAACCGCTATAAAACTACATATACAGTCAGGGAACTGGCCCTCGATCCCGGTGATTGCCGGAGTGAACTGGCAATGCGGCGGCGATGGATGAGCAAGCCATTGACAAAGAAATTACGTTCAACATCCTTGATGCCAGCTCTGGCTAATGATGCGGCTG
Source organism: Blastocatellia bacterium (assembly GCA_036274535.1). GTDB lineage: Bacteria > Acidobacteriota > Blastocatellia > RBC074 > RBC074 > JAJVID01. The sequence continues at coordinate 11,199 of DASUFM010000347.1, read as the reverse complement.
AATTATTACCGTGAGTATCCAATCACCATGACGATGAAGAGAGCATTCTGCATTACTATCATGACCGCCGGCCTGATCGCCGGATTATTTTTCGCTTTGTTCCCCGCTCGCGCCGGGCGGAGCCAGCAATCACAAGAGCACCCGGCCATTGATTACCGTAATGTCATTAGCAACGACGCGGTGGCGCGTTTGCAGCAGCGATTGGACGAGGGCGCGGTCAAGCTTGAATACAGCGAACCGCGCGGCTATCTGGATTCAGCGCTCAAGCATCTGGGCGTCCCCGCGTCGTCGCAGGGGCTGGTCTTCTCTAAGACTAGTTTTCAACTGCACCGCATCAGGCCGTCCAATCCGCGCGCGATCTATTTCAACGACGACACCTATGTTGGCTGGGTGCGCGGCGGCGACGTGCTCGAAGTCGCGGCGGTTGACCCAAAACTGGGCGGCGTCTTTTACATTTTGGAGCAGGATAAGGTCTCGCGGCCGCGCTTCCGCCGCAACGATGAATGCCTGCAATGTCACGTTTCGAACGGCTCCCGCAACGTGCCCGGATTCATCGTGCGCTCTGTGCGCCCCGACGCGCGCGGCTACCCGATCGCGCCGCTCGGCGGTTTCGTCACCGACCACGCCAGCCCGCTTAAGGAACGATGGGGAGGCTGGTATGTCAGCGGCGCGCACGGCGCGGAGCGGCATCTAGGTAACATGCGCTTCGACGAGAATGGGTTGGACTACAACCCGGCGCAACTCCCCAGCCAGAATTTGGCGAGCCTGGAGCCGCGCTTCGACACACGAAACTACATTACGCCACATAGCGACATTGTGGCTCTGATGGTACTGGAGCATCAGACACAGATGCACAACCTCCTGACGCGCCTGAGCTACGAAACGCGCATGGCGCTGCGCGACCAGGAGGTAATCAACGAGGCGCTGGGGCGACCAGCTGATGAATGGAGCGATGCCGCGAAGCGCAGGATCACGCGCGCAGTTGACGATGCGCTGAAATACCTCCTCTTCACCGATGAAACAAGATTCGCCTCACCGATCGAGGGCACGTCGGATTTCGCTCGGGAATTTTCATCGTTTGGACCAAAGGACAAGCAGGGACGCTCGCTTCGCGATTTCGATCTGACGCGGAAGCTGTTTCGTTACAAGTGCAGTTACTTGATCTATTCCGAGGCGTTCGACGCCTTGCCCAAACCGGCTCTGGATCAACTTCACCGCCAACTGTGGCTCGTTTTGACGGGGCAGAATCAGGATAAGGAGTTTACTACCATCACGGCGGAGGAACGAAAGGCGGTTTTAGAGATTCTGCGCGAGACGAAGAAGAATCTGCCGGACTATTTCAGTCAGGCAAAGTGATTACATTTTGATTGAGGCGCAACAAATGTCTTGCGCCGACGGGTAATTACAGCGGTTACTCAGTGCGCCGATGTCGTCGCGGCTGGCGTCGCCTTCACGTTTTCCAGGCGCCGCAGGTGTTCGCTCACCGGCGCAGCCATGCTTTCAGCAAGTTCCTTTGTCTGAGCCTCCGAAAACTCGCTGACCACCAAAACTATTCGCTTCGAAGTCTGATACGCCGCGACGCGATACTTGCCCTGCAGGGCGGTCTGCAATCCGGCGCGCAATCCATCGTCCGTTGGCGCGACGCCGCTCTTCATCGCATTCGCGTCGCGTTCGGTGATTAACAATGAAACCATCTCGTCTCCCCTGGTGAATCCGAGATGAACAAAATTGCGTCCCACGAGATTGCAGAAATGCGCCAGCCGCAGTTTCATTCCCCGCGTATGTCTCATCGCCACCTGATCCAACCCGGCGAAGATCGGGTTGGACTCCACCGCGTTCGGCTTCATTGCTTCAGGTTCAAGGCTATCCTTGTAGTGGAAAAAGCAGACGTTGTGCTCCTCCGCCGCCTCCCGCACCAATGTCTCACTCAACTCCGCCGCCTGAACCTGGAGGGGGGAATGAGACACGAAATACAGATAACCGGCGACAAGCAGCGCGCTCGCGACCAGCGCCAATGGCAGGCGCGGCGAGAAGATTCTATGGAGCAGCGAACCATTCGCGCTCCGAACTTTGAAACTGAGGCCGGCTTCTTCACGCAGTCTCTGGCGTAACTTCTCTTTCGCCTCTTCGCTGAGACGGGCCTGTGCGCCAGCGCGTTGTAACGACTCGCGCAGGTTGCGCCGAGCCGTCATCTCCCCTCGGCAGGCAGGACACTGTTCGGTGTGGCGCAGTATCTCGTGGTTGGTCTCGACCAGCAGCTCGCCACACAGGTAAGAATCAATCACGTCCCTGAATTTTCGGCAATCCATTGTCTATTCTCCCAGTCAATCCCCTACACCCGTCGCCCGGCGCGCGGCCTCGCGCGCATACTTCGCCAGACTTGCCCTCAATAATTTGCGTCCGCGATGAAGGCGCGACATCACCGTCCCGATCGGGATGTTGAGGGCCTCAGCCAGTTCCTTGTAAGTAAGCCCTTCGATATCCACCAGCGCCACGGGGACCTGATAATCGCGAGGCAGTTTCTCCAACTCCGCCAGCACCTCTTCATCGGTCAAGTGTTGCGGCGTCGGCGGATCGTAGGCAATGGTTTCGGCGATGGTCTCCTCGAATTGAACCAATTGCAATCGCTGGCGACGCCGCTGGCTGTGGTAAGTGTTGAACATAATTTTGTAGAGCCAGGCCCTCAGGTTGGTTCCCGCCTCGAAGCGGTCGAATGAACGCCATGCCTGCAGGTAAGTCTCCTGCACCAGATCTTCCGCGTGCGCGCGATCCCTGACTAAGCGAAGCGCGACGCGGAAGAGCTGATCCTCATAGCCCAAAGCCGCATTCTCGAACTCTGCCAACCGCTGTTGCGGATTTCTATCCATATTCGTCCGGCGATTAGTTTGTATGTTTTATCACATAGGAGGCATACCGACGCCGCCTCTAGTCATGTATATATAACCCTTCGACGCGATTATTCCGCGCGGCTGTTTTTTTCGGCGACGGGCATGGTGAAAGCGGGAATAACCGGAGGCGGAATTGACATTATATTTCGGAAGCCGCGCCTTTTTACAGCGGTTTGCGCTTGATTGAAGAGGCCGCTTGCTTACGCGCGCGGTACTGTACCGCGACCGTGAGGGAGCGGAGTCTTCGTTCATCTGAAAACCGCTATATTTTGGAAGATCAGGATGGCAAGCTGTTTTCGCTTTCCAAATATTCCTAAAAAATGAGTGTGTTTTCGACCAGAATTTTTTTTCAGCAGGGAATATCTCATTCGCAATTCGAGTTATATCAACCGAAAGCTAAAACCCAAGAGATCGCAAGCGAGCTCTGTTGGAATGGCGCCGGTTTGTTCTTAGCGTTCCATCATGAGCGGACAAGGTAACTGACATGAAGACATACTGGATAAAAATCATCTGTCTCTTCGCGCTGGCGGCCGCCGTCTTCAGCGCGGCGGGCGCCATAAGACCCTTGACGATGGCTAAGCTCGCCGTGGCGGAGAAGGAGCCCGAGGCGCTCAATCTTCCTGCGCCGGAATTGGTTGGCGGCCCCTGGATCAATACTGCCGGCAGTAGAGAGATCAACCTGGCCGGTCGGCGCGGCAAAGTGACCATCGTTGAATTCTGGACATTCGCCTGTGGCAACTGTCTCGCCAATCTGCCCGCCTATGCGAATTGGCAGAAACAGTTTGCCGATAAAGATGTCGTCGTTATCGGTGTGCATACGCCTGAAACCGAGAGCGAGCGCATCACGGCCAACGTGGCGCGGCGCGTCAAACAACTCGGCGTCACTTATCCGATCCTGGTAGATCGAGAACACGAGAACTGGGACCGCTGGCAAGTGGAAGCATGGCCGACTGTCTACCTGGTGGACAAAGGAGGTCGCATTCGTTACCGCTGGGTTGGCGAACTGAATTACCGCAATGCGGGAGGCGAAACGAAACTGGGGCGGCGGGTGGAGCAACTGTTGAAAGAGGATCCGGCGCAGGCCGGAAAATAAAAGGCCCGCGAAGACGAGTTACATATTCCGATATCACTATTCGACGAGATTCCCGAATGAAGCGACTGGAGAAAAAACATCCGCTGGCTATCCGCTGGTTCCATTGGATCAACTTTCCCGCGCTGACGGTGATGATCTGGAGCGGAGCGCTGATCTACTGGGCGAATGATGTTTATCGCGTCGGATTCGGCGGCGTGACGCTTTTCAAGTTCTTCCCTGAATGGGTCTACCGCGCGCTCGACGTAGATCATCGTCTGGCGGAAGGCATGGCGTGGCACTTCTTTTTTATGTGGCTCTTCGCCGTCAACGGATCGCTCTATGTGTTGTACACGGCCTTTTCCGGCGAGTGGCGTTACCTGCTCCCGACTCGCCGTTCACTGCGCGAAGCCGTTCAAGTCACGCTTTACGATCTGCGTTTGAGCAAAGTCCATCCGCCGCCGCGCAAATTCAATGGCGCGCAGCAGATTGCTTACACCAGCGTCATTCTGATGGGCGCCGGCTCGCTGCTGACGGGCCTGGCAATCTACAAGCCGGTGCAATTCGCCTGGCTGACTTTGCTGCTGGGCGGATATGAGTGGGCGCGGTTCATTCATTTTTGGCTGACAGTGGGCTATGTCATGTTTTTCATTATACACCTCATACAAGTCATTAAGGCAGGTTGGAACAACTTCCGCGCAATGGTCACAGGGTACGAGGTTGTTTCCATTGAAGAAGCGGCGCCACGGGGGCGACTTAAAGAGTGAATACCCCGAAGAACCAGCCGCCGCGCCGCGCTCGCGAAATCAACGAAAAGTTGGCGCGCGATTCCTTCACACGATTTCACAGAAAGGAAGTAGAAAATGGTTAACCTGGCTTTGTTCGTTAGAATGGAGGCGAAACCGGGAAAAGAGGAGGAAGTCGAGAACTTCCTCCTCAACAGCCTGGCAATTGTTCAGGAGGAGCCGGCGACGACCGTGTGGTTCGCGATCCGTCTGGGCCCCTCGACCTTCGGCATCTTCGACGCCTTCCCAGACGAAGATGGGCGGCAAGCGCATCTAACGGGACGCGTCGCTGCGGCGCTCATGGCGAAAGCGCCGGAGCTTTTTACGCAGCCGCCCACCATTGAGAAAACCAACGTCCTTGCCGTCAAGCTTACTCAATGATTTTGTGGCTTATGAAACGAAAGACTCCGGCGGGAGACCAGGACATGAGTGAAGAGAGAGTCCAACCGCGGCGATTGACGCTGGCGGCGGGCGCCCAACCCGCGGAAGACAGTTCGCTGGTTGGCGCCGACGTGGAGCAGGCCGAGGCCGGCCTTGATCCTGGCGCGAATGGGGAAGTCGAGCAAGAGATGCGCCGTCTCTCACGCCGCAGCTTTTTGTGGGGCGCGGCGGCGTCGGCGGCTGGCGCTGGCTGGCGACGCGCCGCGAAGACAACGGGATTGCATGGCCGCTGCGCCGCGCTCATGAAATCAACGAACAGTTGGCGCGCGATTATTTCCGCGGAACACGGCTATCCCCCTCCTTTCCGCCTGAAATGGCGAGGGAACCGCGCGCAAATGGCTCCATCGGTCTGGAGGACGATCTGGACGCGGCAAGCTGGCGGTTGAATGTTTCGGGTCTGGCGGATGCGGATGAACAGGATACCGATTTGCAACTCACGCTCGATCAGATCAAAGCCCTGCCGCGTGTCGAGATGGTGACGGAATTGAGATGCATTGAAGGCTGGAGCGCGGTAGTGCGCTGGGCAGGGGCGCGTCTTGCCGACTTCATCAACGTCTACCCGCCTGCGACCCGCAGCGGCAGACCGTCCGACCCGCAGCGGGAACCTGAGGATCTGGTCGGTTACGTCAGTCTCGAAACAGAAGACGGCAGTTATTACGTCGGACTGGACATGGAGAGCGCGCTTCATCCGCAGACGCTGCTCTGTTACGAGATGAATGGCAAACCTTTGACGGAGCCGCACGGCGCGCCTTTGCGACTGGCAATTCCGGTCAAGTACGGCATCAAAAACATCAAACGCATCGGAACGATCCGCTTCACTGACCGCCGCCCGCCTGATTACTGGGCAGAGCGCGGTTACGACTGGTATGCAGGCCATTGACAATGGTCGCGCGCATTCCCTGCGGCGAGGGCTTCGCCGCGCAATCACTAACCTCAATCAAAGGAGAACTAAAAACATGCTGAAACGAATAAGCGCTCTATTCATCACTGTTGCGATGCTCGCCAGCCCGGCGGTCTTGCCTACCTTCGCTCAAGACAAGATGAAAGATAAGGACAAGATGGAAAGCGCGGATAAGATGGATGGTCAGGATAAGATGAAAGACAAGGATAAAATGGCCAATCAGGACAAGATGGCTGATAAAGACAAGATGGCCGGTAAGGGCAAGAAGAGTAAAAAGAACAAAAAGGAAGACAAGATGGAAGGCGACAAGATGAAAGATGACAAGATGATGGAGAAGAAGCCCTAGCTCCGGTCATCACTCGGCGCCACGTTCGGCGCGAATGATTGCCATGGAGCATGGCGCTGAGCCGTTTCCCCGGCCACGCCGATGGTCCACAGAATCATAATTGCTCACAGGCTCTCCCCGTCGCGTAGCGACAGAGCATACGCGCCTGATTCAAATAAGCCTGTGAGCAATTACACGGAATCTCCCGCAGGCTGTCCTTGCGTCTCCAGGTCGCCCATGACGGCCTCGACGAGGATTAGAGCTATGTCAATTGAAAAAGAATTTTTCACTAAAAACTATCGCGATCCAGTCTATGAAAACGGGATTCAGCATAAAGACATGCTCAGACTGGCAATCGAGTTCTGAGCAACGCCGAAAGGCGTGCTGGGCAGCCATGCTGGCGAAAGGAACCGGAAGGCTCTTGAAACCATGATTGAGGGAACACATCTGCATGCAAGGCGGGCGAACGAGTGAGCAAATTAAGGGCGAGATCGAACGCCTGTTCGGCTTTTTCCCGAGCTTTACGTGTTAGTGAGGAGCGATATCGAACCCTGGTGGAGAGCGCGCCCGAAGCTATCCTTGTTGTGGACGTGGACACTGGCCGGTTCGTTGATGCGAATGAAAACTCCGTTCGGCTCTTCGGGCTTGAGAGAGCGGAACTTTTTAAACTGGGTCCTGTTGACATAAGCCGGCCCATAGCGCTCGACGGTCGTCCGGCCGGCGAACTGGCGTCCGAAAAGATTCGAGAAGCCCTTGACGGCGGCGCTCCAGTCTTCGAGTGGATCCATCGCAATTCGGCGGGCGAGGATATTCATTGCGAAGTGCGTTTGATGCGCCTGCCCGGCGCTGAGCGTAACCTTATACGGGGAAGCGTCACGGACATCACAGAGCGCAAGCGCGCCGAGAAAGCTCTGAGGTGGTATGTCGAACGTTTGAAAATCATGCGAGAGATGGATCGCTCGATTCTCACGGCGCAATCGGCGGAGGAGATCGCCGGTGTTGCCCTGCGGCGCCTGCGGGAACTGATTCCCACCGAGCGAATCACCGTCGTGCTGGCAGGTCCCGCGTCCGGTGAGGCCACAGTGCTCGCGACGGATGAAGATGACGAGCGTGGCGTCAAGGCCGGGAAACGTCTTCCGCTCGAGCCATACGGAGACCTCGCCAATCTCATCACGGAAAAACTTCAAGGCGGCGAGACTTACCTGTTAGACGCGCTGAGCGTTCCCGATCCGCCGCCTGCGATCCGTGATCTACAAAAAACGGGGCGACGGCATTATTTCATCGTGCCTCTCCTGGCTCACGGGGAACTATTGGGATCGCTGAGCCTGGGGACGGATCGCCTGAGTGACATGACATCTGAACATCTGGAGATCGCTCGTGAAGTCGCTGACGGCCTGGCCATTGCCGTCCGGCAAGCCAGTTTGCGCGAACAGGTCGGGCTGCATGCCGCGGAACTGGAGCAGCGTGTGGCCGAGCGCACAGCGGAGCTGGAGGCTTTCTCCTACTCCGTTTCGCACGACCTGCGGACGCCGCTGCTGACGATTGACGGCTTCTCGCGGATGTTGTTGGATGATTACGCCGATCAACTGGATACCGAAGGCCAACGGCTGCTCAAGACCATTTGCTGTAACTCGCAGAATATGGGGCGACTGATTGACGACCTGCTCGCCTTTTCACGGTTAGGACGCCAGGAGATGCGTCCAGCAGAGATCAAGATGAGCGAGCTTGCCGCCGCCGTATGCGCCGAGCTGACCGCCACCGCGCCTGAGCGGAAGCTGCTGTTCGATCTGCAACCGCTGCCCACAACCCGCGGTGACCAATCCATGATCCGCCAGGTCTTTGTCAATCTCTTATCCAACGCCATCAAGTTCACCGGCCCCAAAGAAGTCGCGGTCATTGAAGTCGGCGCCGTGGAGGATGAGAATCACAACGTCTATTACGTCAGGGACAACGGCGTGGGGTTTGAGATGAAGTATGCCGACAAGCTGTTTGGCGTTTTCGAGCGGCTGCACAGTGACGATGAATTCGCCGGAACCGGCGTCGGGCTGGCCTTCGTCCAGCGCATACTGCATCGGCACGGCGGGCTGGTCTGGGCCGAAGGGAAAGTCGGCGAAGGCGCCACCGTCTATTTCACGCTCCCGCATAAAGGAAGAAAATAATGCTGAATGCCGATGCGATCGAAATTCTACTGGTCGAAGACAATCCGCAGCACGTGGAACTGACGCTCCGCGCGCTCAGGAAACACAATCTGGCCAATAATGTGTTTGTGGCGAAAGATGGCGCGGATGCTTTGGAGTTTATCTTCGCGACGGGCGCTTACCATCAGCGCCGGATTGAAAATGGCCCAAAGGTGATCCTGCTCGATTTGAAGCTTCCCAAGGTGGACGGCCTGGAGGTGCTGCGCTGCAGCAAATCCGATGAGCGGACGAAGGCGATTCCCGTGGTCGTAGTGACTACTTCCGAGCAGGATCAGGATGTGGTGAAGAGTTATAAACTGGGCGCCAACAGCTACATCGTCAAGCCGGTCAGTTTTGAGAAATTCGTCGAGGCGGTTTCCCAGTTGGGATTTTATTGGATGCTGTTGAATAAACCGCCGAACTGAAAGAATGAAAGCCCCTCCTGGGAGCGCAGGCGTTCCGCCTGCGCTCCCAGGAGTTTTTCGAGTAATCAACCGTGAAAAAAGAGCTTTGCATTTTGATCCTTGAAGACGTGGCGGCCCACGCGGAGTTGATGGAGCGCGAGCTGCGGAAAGCGGGGATGATCTTTTACGCCAGACGGGTGGCGACCAGAGAAGCCTTTATCGCCGCGCTGCGAGACTTTAACCCCGATCTGATCCTGGCCGATTATTCGCTGCCTTCGTTCGACGGCATTGCCGCGTTATCTATCGCCCGGGAACAATGCCCCGCGGCGCCTTTCGTCTTCGTCTCCGGGGCGCTCGGCGAAGAATTGGCGATTGAAACCCTCAAGCAAGGCGCCACCGATTATGTCCTCAAACAGCGGCTGGCGCGGCTGGCCCCCGCGGCGCGGCGCGCCTTGCGCGAAGCCGAGGAGCGAGCCGCGCGCCTTCAAGCGGAAGCCGCGTTGCGCAAAGCGCACGACGAGTTGGAACTCTGGTTGAAAGAGCGGACCGCGCTGCTGGAAATCAACAATGCCATCATCACCAATCTCGACCGGCCGTCCCTCTTCAAAGCCATCACTGAATCACTTTACCAGATCCTGCCTTTCGATCGCGCAGTGCTCATGCTCCATGATCCGGAGAAAGACGTTTTGCGGGTGGCGGCTTTGGAGGGCTTCTTGACCGCGAAACAGTATGGCGCGGTCGGGACGGAAATCAGCCGGCAGGGAAGCCATGCCGGTTGGGCGATGGACCGCAAACAGCTCCTGCTGCGTCATGACCTCGCGGAGGATCTTCAGTTCCCCATCGAAGAAAAGATACTGGCCGAAGGAATTCGCTCCTACATCGTCGCCCCACTCATCAGCAAGGAGAAGCCGCTCGGGACATTGAACGTGGGAAGCGAACCCCCGCGCCGTTATTGCGAGGAAGACGCCATGCTGCTCCAGGAGGTCGCCGGTCAGGTCGCCCTGGCCATAGAGAATATGCTCGCTTACGAAGAGATCGCTTCGCTCAAAGCCCGGCTCGAACAGGAGAACATTTACCTGCAGGAAGAGATCAGGACAGAGCACAATTTTGAAGAGATCGTGGGCCAGAGCGCGGCGATCAGAAAGGCGCTGAAAGCCATCGAGACGGTCGCTCCGACCGACGCGACCGTGCTCATTCTGGGCGAGACAGGGACTGGTAAGGAGCTGATTGCGCGAGCAGCGCATAATCTCAGTCTTCAGAAAAACAAGCCGCTCGTGAAAGTGAATTGCGCCGCGCTAGTCAGCACACTGATCGAAAGCGAGTTGTTCGGACATGAGAAGGGAGCCTTCACGGGAGCGCTCTCGCGCAAGATCGGGCGTTTCGAACTGGCCAATGGCGGGACCATTTTTCTGGACGAGATCGGCGATCTGCCGTTGGAATTGCAAGCCAAGCTCCTCCGAGTTCTCCAGGAGGAAGAGTTCGAGCGCGTGGGCGGCTCTCAGACGATCAAAGTCTCCGTCCGTGTCATCGCCGCGACGAACCGCAACCTCATGGAAGCGGTGAAGTCCGGCAGTTTCCGATCGGACCTGTTTTACCGTCTGAACGTCTTCCCTCTGAACTTGCCGGCGCTGCGCGAGCGCCGTGAAGACATTCCGTTGCTGGTCAGTCACTTTCTAAGCCGCTGCGCCAAGAAGCTCGGCAAGAGGTTGGAGCGATTGTCCAGGGAGTCAATGGATCGTCTGATGCGCTACGACTGGCCGGGCAACGTTCGGGAGTTACTGAGCGTGATCGAGCGCGCCGCGATCCTGGCCCGAGGCACGGTCGTTCACGTCGAAGACCCCCTCGACCCGCGGCTTAGAACGGATGCGAGTGGCTCTGGCCTGGTGAAGCTCGAAGATCTGGAGCGATCACATATCATACGCGTCCTTGATGAGACCAACTGGATGATAGATGGCCCGAGAGGCGCGGCTCTAATCCTTGGCCTTCATTCCAATACATTACGATCCCGCATGCAGAAGCTGGGTATCAAGAAGCTGAGCAGTGCGGCAAGTGTTATCCAGTGAAGGTTTTAAGTTGTAGTTGTGATGGCTCGGCGGAAGCGGTATCCGACATTGCGGGGTATGTATATCCGGATGTGAGCGCGGGGCATTGATGCCGGCTAATTGACGAGGCGAGAGGAGGGACCATGCCTGAAAGAATCCGGATCTGG
>DASUFM010000346.1:0-5370 GCA_036274535.1 Blastocatellia bacterium | reverse complement strand
CATCCGTATGCCAGGAATCGTAAAGCCTCGGCAAAACCTTTTCTTCGATAAATTTCGGATCCTTGAACGATGAGAAGTAGAGGGCCTGCTGATCCTTATTGGCGCTGGAAAAATACGCCCCCGCATGCTCCCTGGCGGCTTTTTCGGCGTTGGCGTCAAGCCATTCCTGAGTGATCCCGAGGTTTGCTAGATTTGGCGCCGTGACGACAGGAGCGTCAATCGCAGAAAGCAGATTTACTATCAGCTCGTCCGAAATCTTTTTTCCATTCACCTGATAAGAGCCCGATTTACGAGTAACGATAAGCTCTCCGTGCGCGATTGGCCCCAACCCTGCCCATCTTGAAACAATTCTGATCTGCTCAATCGATCTGCTCTGAGCCACGGCAGTAACTGTCAAGAGCGAAAGACAAAGCAGGACTGCTTTGAGCGCTGCGGTTATCTTCATATTGCTTGAACCTCATGCAAAATCAGCGGCGCTTTTGGAGTGCGGTAGTTCGGTACCGCTTTGGTAGTCAACTCTGGGTCTGCTGCAATGATCTGAACGGAACCAGCTCGGCTTCCTTGGCTTCAAAATCCATAAAATCCATGATGACTACCAAAGCGGCGCCGAACTACCGCACTCCAAAAATGGTTGATTGTATTCAACTTTGAATTTGCGCAAGCTTCACATTACTTATTCACGATCTTATCCACAGAGGTTTGCGCGATCGGGTGATAGCCGGGCCGGGCCCTGGCGTAAATTTTCAACGCCCGTTCTTTGCCCGCCGGGGTCTTCACCAGCTCTTCGTACAATGGCTTGATCAATTTTTGCCTGCCGATGGAAGTCAGGTACTCTTCGAGTCGTGGATATGCGGTCTCGTAATTGTTGCGAATCGAAATCAGCAGCCATTGATGCGCGATCTCTGCGTTGCCGATCTTCGTCAGGCCGAAAGCCCGATCCAGTTCTTTCAATTGATTCGCGGTCAACTGCTTCGGCAGGGACTGCAGGAAATGCAGCCACTCCTGCGTCGACCATTGCTTAGTCTGGAGCTTCGCGGCCGGGGTCTTTCCTTCGAGCCATTCTTTAGCCTGGGCTTCGACTTTTGCGAAGGCGTCCGATTGCGGCTTCGGCGCGCCTGCAGGCAAGCCGGGCTTGTTTATCCATTCATCCAGCGGGATCTTCGCGGCGAGCTCCGGGTTCGGATCGAGCAGGTTCTTTTTCAGATACGCGATGAAATCGTCAGTCGTGATGCTTTGAAAAGCGAAGTGATCGAAATAGCCTTTCAGGAATTGATCGAAGCGTTCGCGTCCGAAAGTCTCTTCCAGGAGCCGCAAAAACAGCGCGCCTTTCTCATAAGGCACAAGCGTGAAGCCTTCGTCGGGATCGCGGCCGGTGAGATTTACGTGCAGAATCTCGTCCGCGTCCTGCAAATCATCCATCACTTTTTTCAGGTTCTGAAGCGCGAGCGCCGCTTCCATCTCTTCGCGTTCACGCCCGTAGATCGCTTCTGTGACTCGGCGTTCCAGATAGGTCGTGAAGCCTTCGTTAAGCCAGAAATCGCGCCATGTCGCGTTGGTCACCAGGTTGCCTGACCACGAATGGGCCAGTTCGTGCGCGATCAGCGAGACCAGGCTCTTATCTCCGGCCAGAACCGTAGGCGTGACGAAGGTCAATCGCGGATTCTCCATCCCTCCTATCGGGAAGCTGGGAGGCAGGACCAGAATGTCGTAACGGTCCCACCGGTAAGGGCCGTAAAGCTGCTCGGTCGCGGCGACCATTTTTTCCGTATCTTCAAATTCGCGCGCCGCTTTATCCAGCGTCACAGGTTCGGCGTAAACGCCCGTGCGATTGCCGAGCGGTTTGAACGCGATGTCGCCAGCCGCGAGCGCAATCAGGTATGGCGGGATCGCCTGCGGCATCTCGAATTTGTAAATGCCCGTACGCATCCCGTCGGTGGCTGCGCTGTGCGCGGCGCTCATAACCGCGCGCAGCTCCTTTGGCGTGCGAATCGTGGCCGAATAAGTCGCGCGAACGCCCGGCGAATCCTGCAATGGAATCCAGCTTCGCGCGTGAATCGCCTGTGATTGAGTGAAAACGTAGGGATGCTTTTTGCCGGCGGTCTGCGCCGGTTCCAGCCACTGCACGCCCGAAGCGTTCGGACTGGTTTCGTATTCGATGCTGACTTTCGTCGCCCGCGGAGGCAGTTGGACGGTGAGCGGCGCGCCTAAAATCTTGTCGGCGGCCCCCAGAGTGAACTGGGCGGGCGCGAAGCCGGTCCCGTCGCTCGCCGCTAACACGCTGATGATTTTCAGGTCTCTCGTATCCAGTTTAAGCGTGTCGGCGCCGGGCTGTGTCCGCTCTATCGCCAATATCGTATAGCCTTTCAACACTTTGCGGTCAAACAGCACATCGAGGTTGAGATCGATGTGACGGACGCGTACCTGTTCCGGATTTGCATATGAATGCGCGTCGTGAGCGCCATTTGATTTTGCAGCCACATCAGTGGGATGCAACCCTTTCACATTGTCCGGTGACGAATTCCGGCAAGCCATAACAAATAGTCCGAGCAAGATGACGAAATATGCAGGGAATCGTGTGACTTTCATTTTCACTCCTCCTCAGAAAATCATCCACGAAGCGACACAAAGAATCACAAAGATGAAATTAGTCCTTAGTGTCTCCTGGCGCCGCTTCGTGGATGAGATTTTCATTTCTTTGGTTCACGGCTGTCAATTGTGTAAGCTATCATTCGCCTATGAATTTCAACCAGGCTGTCGAGCTGATCGCAAAATCGAACCGGATAGTCGGATTCACCGGCGCCGGCATTTCGACCGAATCCGGCATCCCCGATTTCCGCAGCCCCAACGGCATTTGGGCCAACAACCGCGTCATCGAATATCAGGAATTCGTTTCGAGCCGCGCTGGCCGTGTCGAATACTGGCGGCAGAAAGTGGCGATGTGGCCCGAAATGCGCGACGCCATGCCGAACGCGGGCCACCTGGCATTCGCCGAACTCGAACGTCGGGGAACATTGCGCGCGATGATTACTCAGAACATAGACGGGCTGCACCAGCGCGCCGGCTCCACGAAAGTGATCGAATTGCACGGCACAACTGTTGAAGCCGTCTGCCTGACTTGCGGAGATCGCATCACCATGGACGAAGCCGTGCGGAGAGTCGAAGAGGGCGATCCGGCCCCGGAATGCGAAAGCTGCGGCGGGTTGCTGAAACCGGCGACCGTGTCGTTCGGCCAATCAATGCCTGAGCGGGAGATGGAGTTGGCCGTGGAGTCCTGTTACGATTGCGATGTATTCCTGGCCGTCGGATCGTCGCTCGTGGTCTATCCGGCGGCGGCGCTGCCCGAACTGGCGAAGCGGAACGGCGCGGCCCTGATCATCATCAACCGCACGCCCACGCCGTTTGACGGAATCGCTGACCTGGTGATCAACGACGAGATCGGAAAAACACTGCCGCGGTTGGTTGGAATGGCGATTCACTGAATGGCGGCCGGGGTCACGATTCCACGGCATTCGCCGAAACCGATTCGCCTGAATCCCTCGCGCTCGCAATAACCACGAAAAATCACGTCATCGCCGTCCTGCAAAAACCTGCGAACTTCGCCTGTCGGCAGATTGATCGGCTCGGCGCCGCGCGCGGTCAATTCGATCAAAGAACCCATGCTGTCTTTTGTCGCGCCGGAAACGGTGCCGCTGGCCATCATGTCGCCCGGTTGCAGGTTGCAGCCGTTGCTGGCGTGATGCGTAAGCATCTGCGCGAATGTCCAGTAAAGATCCCGAGTATTGCTCGAACTGAGGCGATGCGGCGCGATGGATTTTTCGCGCATCTGTTCGGTTGAAATGAAGACTTCGAGCTTGATGTCAAAGCCGCCGCGCTCTCGGTTTTCCGGCGAATTCAGATAAGGCAGCGGGTCTGGGTCACCCGCCGGGCGTTCGAATGCAGGCGCGCGGAAAGGCGCCAGCGCTTCCATCGTCACGATCCACGGCGAGATCGTGGTGGCGAAGCTCTTCGACAGAAACGGACCCAGCGGCTGGTATTCCCAGCGCTGAATATCACGCGCCGACCAGTCATTAACCAGACATAGACCGAAGATGTGGTCTTCGGCTTCGGTAATCCTGACCGGCGTGCCTCGCTCGTTGCCTTGCCCGACGAAGAATCCGACTTCGAGTTCGTAATCAAGAACTTTGCTCGGGCCGAAAGCGGGAGTTTCAGAGTTGTCGTCTTTCGTTTGTCCAACTGGGCGGCGAATGGGTGTTCCACTGACGACGACTGAAGAAGCGCGTCCGTGATAGCCGATCGGAACCCATTTGTAATTGGGCATGAGCGGCTGATCGGGACGAAACATCCTGCCGATATTGGTGGCGTGGTAGACAGAAGCGTAAAAGTCCGTGTAATCGCCTACGCTCGCGGGCACTAACATCTGGGCCTCGGACATTGGAACAAGAAGGCTGCAGTCATGCGGATGAGCTTTTTGGTAATCCTGAATAATTGCGCTGCCTTCTCGCAAAAGGTTCATCGCATGGCGGCGCAAAGTAAAATCTACAAATCGATCCAGCTGCATCAGGAGATTCAACCCGCGTGTGAAGAACAAATGAGCGTCGTATTTTTCAGGCAGAAGACCGGCATCGCAGCATTCAAACAGATCGAGTATTTGATCGCCAATGGCCATCCCTATGCGCCTTTTGAAACCACTATCATTCCTATTGAACAGGCCGATAGGCAGATTCTGAATCGGGAAGTCAGTGTTCGGGTCGTTGGCCGATTCGACCCAGCTTCGCAGGTTCGGATCGTGTGTTTCGTTGATCGAATAGCTCATAGCAAATCACGTATTGCACATCGCCAATTGCCCACTGCCAATTGAATTGCAGGGGCAAAGATTGGATAAGAACATATCTGCGAAACAATGGGCAATTGGCAATTGGCGATGGGTAATGAGTTGTGGCGCGCCGTCTTCATAGCAGGCCAATCTTTTTCAAACCCTCAATCGGCTCTTCAAACGAGCAGGAGCCGAAGGCGATGGCGAGCAGATTGCGCGAGTTTCGCAATTGCCCTCTGACGACCATATCGCCGCGCCAGATCACGCAGCCGCTTTCGAATTGAAACGCGTCAGGGGATTTCTCTTCCAGCAATTTAACGAGCCGGTCGACGTCCGCGCCGTGTTGCGCGAAAGCGGCGGCCAGGAAGACGTTCAGGAATCCGTGCATCATCGTCGATGCGCTGTCGTGCGCGTAAGTCAGCCTGTTGACGGAGCGCAGCGGATGATGCAATCCGGCGGTGGCTTTGAACGGGACGTCTTCTTCGGCGCAAAGCTTGATGAATCGCGCGAGGTTAACTGATGAAGGGAACGCGTCGGCGGTCACGCCGCCGGTTCGA
>DASUFM010000345.1:0-5522 GCA_036274535.1 Blastocatellia bacterium | reverse complement strand
GATCGAAATCCAGTTGTTATTCGTCGCCGAATCCGTCCGCAGCAGAACCGGAAAATCATTGACCGGATTGATCACGACATCTACGTCGCCGTCATTGTCGAAATCCCCGAAGGCGCATCCACGGCTCGCCGTGGGCTCTATGAGCGGCCCGCCGATCTTCTCGGCGATGTCTTTGAACGACCCGTCGCGCTGGTTTTGGTATAAGACTTTGCGTTGAGGGTAGCCGGCTTCGGTCGTCAGTTTCTCGACTTCGGGATAGACGTGGCCGTTGACCAGGAAGATGTCCAGCCAGCCGTCATTGTCGAAATCCACGAATCCGCAACCCCAGCCCAGGTAGCGAGTGTTGACGCCGATCCCGGCGGTGAAAGTCACGTCGTCGAAGCTCAGTAATCCGGACTTCACTCCCAGGTTGCGGTAGAGCGTGGAAGTGTCGCCGGAGAAATTCGTCTTGAAAATGTCCAGCAGCCCGTCTCCGTCGTAATCGCCCACGCCGACGCCCATTCCGGCCTGCGGCTTGCCGTCGCTGCTGTAGGCCGCGCCCGCTTCGACGCCGATGTCGGTGAATGCGCCGTCCCCGTTGTTGTGATAGAGCGCCGCGGGAGCGGAATCATTCGCGACGTAAATATCCGGCCACGAATCGTTGTCGAAATCCGCGGCGACAACCCCCAGTCCGTATGTGCCGTAGGTCTTCAGAATGCCGGCCTTGTCCGAAACGTCCGTGAATGCGCCATTCCCTTCATTGCGATAAACAATATTCTTGCCGCCTTCCAGCCCCGGCGGGCCGCAGGCAACCATCACGCCTTTATATAAACACGGGCCGGTCTCGGGAGTTGGCGCGGTTTTGAGGTCCAGGTCGATGTAATTGGCCACGAAGAGGTCCAGGTCGCCGTCCTTGTCGTAATCGACGAACGCCGCGCCGCTTCCCCACCTGGTCAGCCCGTTCGATTTGCCCGTTTGCCCCGTTTGCCCCGTTTGCCCCGTTTGCCCCGTCACGCCGGCTTTCTCGGAAACATCTGTGAACACTCCCTTGCCGTTGTTTTTATAGAGCGCGTTCCCGCCGTAATACGAGATGAATAGATCGTCAAAACCATCGTTATCATAATCACCCGCGCAGACCGCCTGGCCCCAGCCCGCGCGGGCGAGCCCGGATTGTCTGGTCACGTCGGTGAAGGTCCCGTCGCGATTGTTGTGGTAAAGGCGCGATTCCGGCTCCTGCCCTTTAGGGAAGCCGCCGAGGCGTGTCCCATTGACGAAAAAGAGGTCGAGCCAGCCGTCGTTGTCATAATCGAACCAGGCCACTCCGCATCCAGTCGTCTCCAGCAGGTACTTGTTCCTGCGCTCGTCGCCGTAGATGGTCTTATGCGTGATCCCGGCCACACGCGCGACGTTCGTGAACTTCACGCCGTAATCGCCATTTGTGTTTCCGGCCGCCGCCAGACATAACAGCGCGACAGCCGCAATCATAAAAGCCAGGGGCGAGGAATTATTTTCCATCCTTTGCATACCAATCTTCATGCAACGACCAGACTTCACACTTCAAACACGCCGTCCATCGCCATTGATGCCCGCAGCCCGGGCAGCGCCCGCGTGTGTCAAAGGTGTTCCAGTCCGCGCCGCAGCCGCCGAAAAAATATTCAGGGTAAGCGCAATCGCCACAAATCCAGATACTCCACGCGTCCGGCTGCCACCGGCACAACGGGCATCGAATACGGCCCTGGTCCGGTTCTTCGTCGCCCGCCTGATCAATGGCATCGGCGCCGCCCTCCGGCGCAGGACTCTTCTGGAAAAGCGAAAAGAAGACCGCGATCGGCAGAAATTGTCGGAAAGATTTTCGTTTCATAGGACAGATAGGACAGATAGGAATTATTCATACCTGTCCTATCTGTCCTATCTATTATTTAGAAAATATACTTCAACGCAAACTGAATCTGCCGTTGCGCGCCCAAACCATTGTTGGCCGCCTGGGTGATCGCGCCGAAGGCCGCGCTGGCCGGGCTCGCCGTGGTGAAAAGAAGTTCTGGAGTAATGGGCAATCAACAATTATCTCTGATCGAGTTTATGGTGTGTGACGTAAGAAACCTGCACGGGCACGCCGCCGTTCACCTTTACTCTCACCAACACCTGGAAATTGACCGGCAGTTTTGGCGACTCTCCGGCCGGGGCGATGTTCAGGTTTCGGACCAGGTCGCGTATGTAATCGGGCTTTGTGACGTACTCGGCGGCGGCCTGTGTTCCATGCGTAGTTATGCCGGCGAGGATCAACATCCTTTTCTTGCCGTCCAGGCCCTGCAGTAGACTGACCACCGCATAGTCTTCCGAAATCTGGCTGCGTGACGGGCCATCCTGTTTGGCCAGGTAACGCCGCTGCTCGCCCGGCTGAGGGTTGGCGTTGATGACGCCGAATGATTTATTACCATTGTCGTCCGGCATGGGCTTGAAGATAAAATCCTGTTTCTGAGGCAGATCGCGCAGGAAAAAGTTCTCGGCCGGCGAGCCCAGCACGACGATGTTTTCGGTCTTCAGGTCTTCCCAGGTCAGCAGCAGGCTGCGTTTGACGCGCGAGGCATGCCCCAATCTGGCGAAGAAATCGCCGAGGAAATAGGAGCCCATCACCTCGCCGATGCCGGTGTAGAGTTCAGTCACCGGTTCTTTGCTCTGCTCGGTCACGCTCTGCGGAATGCTCGGCGAGCCGAGACTGCTGCCCGGGGCGTCCAGCGGCTTGAACAGTTTCATTCCCTCTTCCACCGTGCCTTGAAAGAGCGTGTTGCTGTATACAACCAGTATCGGCTCCGAGGAACGCAACAGATCGCCCCATAAAGGCTCTACCTCGCGCCGGTCGAGCGCGTTGTTCTCGGTTCGCGCTCTACTCTCCAACGCCTCCGACATTTCAAACGCTCTTGCCCGATAGATGAACGCGAGCGAGCCGAGCAGAACCGAGATTAAAGCAAAGGCTAAAGCGGCGATTCGCCAGCGCGCCGCCAGCGCCTTCGGATCAGGCGCCCGTATGGCGTCAATCATGGCGGCGCCCGCCGTTATGCCGGCGGGCGCCGGCGCAATCGACGCCATATGCGCGGATCCATTGACCTCTCCAGCTTGCGTTATGCCGGGGGCCCCACTGGCCTCAGACGGATTAGAAGCGTCGCCTGAGCCGTTGTAACCTTCGCACTCATCACTCTTCTGCGCGCAGGAAAAAACCGGCGTGTACTGGCCTTTCGGCAGAAAAATGATTACCTGATCATTTTTGCCTTCGGTCTCATAATACTCATGCAATTTTGCCCTGAGTCTTCCGGCCTGCACTCGGACCACGGAATCGACGCGTGAATCGAAGTCGCTTCCGCGCCCGAAGACCTCAGTCGCAATGACGTATTCCTTGAGCTGGCTCTCCTGATCCTCGATCGATTTGTCTACGATGAAACGCAGGAAAGCTTTGAGGTTATCTGATCCGTGCAATGCACGGCCGTGCAAAATCTTGTCCAATTGCGCAAGTTTTTCTTCTCTGGCGATATACATTGAAGCAAGCGACGTTACATTAAAGCATGTAACGCCAATTTAACGCTCTGTAACACAATGAATCAGAAGGAAGTAACCGTATTATACGCTCCGTAACTGTCAAAGCAAGCTGAGAGCCTGATAATGTTCGTATGTCCAAAATCTTCATGGTGAGTGGCATTAATTCTACAGGCATTTTTTCTTTATCCGAGATTTTGGAGCCATAAATCGTCTCTTGCCCTCCTTAATGGAAAATGTTCGGAGTTCCGGCTTCGCCTGAAGGCGAAATCCGAACTCGCTGTAATGGCTCTTTGCTGGGAAGAATTTCAATAACCTTCGGGCATGATGGCGCCCGATCCGAAGACATCCATAAAACAAATCGGCTTTGCTGGGAAAATTCATCTATTATCTCAATCGTTAGAAGTACTAGCCAACCGGCGCCGCTTTTTATTTATCGCTGCGCGACGCCGGTTCAACACAGGAGAATATATCTATGAGAACCACCAGCAGGGTCTCTCTGCTCGCGTTGAGTATGGCGCTTTGCCTCACGCTCGTCGCCATGACAGGCGTGGCGTTCGGGCAGGCGGTATACGGCAGCATCTTCGGGACGGTGACCGACTCGTCCGGCGCGGCGGCGCCGAACGCCACGGTGACGATCACCAACACCGCGACCAACGTGAGCGTGACGACCAAAACCAATGAGTCCGGCAACTACACCCAGACGCGCCTAATCCCGGGCACTTACAGCATCAAGGTCGAAGCGCCCAGTTTCAAGGCGGCGGTGATAGAAGCCGTCGTCGTCAACGTCGACACCGCCTCTTCGGCCAACGTCGCGCTGCAACCCGGGCAGGTCACCGAGCAGATCACTATCATGGCCGAAGCGCCGCTGCTCAAGACCGACCGCGCCGACGTGGCGACCACGTTCGAGACGCGTCAGGTCACCGACCTGCCGATCCTCGACCGCAATTTCACCAAATTCATCCTGCTTACTCCCGGCACACAGCAGCTGGGATGGCAGCACGCCGCGAGCGAAAACCCTCAAGGTTCAATCCAGACCATGGTCAACGGCCAGAATTTCAGCGGCACCGGTTTCCAGCTCGACGGCACTGAAAACCGCGATCCGATTCTGGGCATCATCGTTATTAATCCGAATCTCGAATCCATCGGCGAGACAAAGATTACTTCGCAAAACTACGACGCGGAATTCGGTCAGGCGATCGCGGGCGTGGCCTCCGTCTCGACAAAATCAGGAACGAATGACATTCATGGAGCGGCCTTCCTCTTCCGGCAGAACGATGTGCTCCAGGCTCGTAATCCCTTTTCGCAATTCCAGAGGGATAAACTGACCGGTAAGTTCATTCCCGATACGCTGCGCAACCAGTTCGGTGGCGCGATCGGCGGCGCGATCAAGAAAGACCGTCTCTTCTATTTCGGAGATTTCGAAGGACTGCGCAGCAAAACCGGCGGCAGCAAGCTGTTGACTGTGCCGACGGCGGCGGCGCGCGCCGGCGATTTGAGCGCTTACGGGGTCAACATTTTTGATCCGGCGACCTCGGTTTTCAACGCCGACGGCGACCTGGTCTCCCGCACGCAGTTCGCTGGAAACATAATTCCGACAGCCCGCCTTTCACAGCAGTCGCTCAATCTATTGAAGCTGATTCCGCTGCCGAACGCGCCGGGCCGCCTCAACGGCACGGCGGACAACTACGTTGCCTCGGGCATCGAGGGTTTCGACAAGAATAGCTTTGACACGCGCATTGATTACCGGACCAGCGACAAACTGAGCATGTTCGGCCGATATAGTTTCGCGGATTTTACGCGCAACGGTCCGACCTCGTTCGGCCAGGGCGGCGGCCCGGAGCTGGTATCGCTCGGCGGCACATCGAAAGTGAGAAATCAAAGCGTGGCCTACGGCCTCAATTATACCTGGAATTCGACGCTCGTGACCGACTTCCGCTTCGGGTTCTTCCGCTACAAGGTGAACGTGCTGCCGTTCGATTACCTTAAGAAGACGGCTGAGGACGCCGGCATCA